>JAPLZR010000095.1 GCA_026394935.1 Candidatus Woesearchaeota archaeon | reverse complement strand
CAGACTTCCAAACAGACTTCTTCCAACAAGGACAAATAGATGCGTACAGGCAAAACCAAGCAGTGCCATCTAATTTCGGACCAACACTGTGCGAAGCAGCAGGATACGAAAAAACAAATTGTGCACAAGTAAACGCGCAATCACTCTACCAGCAAACAATAAACGCAATAGGAAACCCGGAAAAAGAATACATCATAAGACCAAACGACGGACTATTCAACTCAATCAGATGCATCTGCTTCCCAACATTCATAGCATACCTGAAACTATGGAGAAACATAATGAACGCAGTCAAAAACTGCATAGACGTCATACTCATAACAGGCGACGGAGAAGCAGGAGTCTGCGAAGCAGTAATCTCACAATACGCCTGCGACCTAATCTATGAAGTGCTCACGTGCTTCACGCAAAGCTTCAGCACAGGAGGAGCAAGAACAGGAATATCAGGCGCAGGAGACCTTCTCGGAGCTTTAACAGCACCAGGCTCTGAAATGTCAATAACATCAGAAGGAAGATACGGAGACAGCGCAGCATACAAAACAGTATTCGTAGAGAAAAAACTAGTGAACTCAATCTGCATGTGGGCATTCACAGGCACGTGGAACTTCGACGTGGCAACAGCATTCGACCAAGCAGTAGAAGAAATACCAATAGAAAGCCAGTCACTAATAGAGCCGGCAAACAGAAGATTCATCGCGTTCAACCCAGCAACAAAACCATCAGGCTTGACGACTTGGGTGTATCACTTTGGAATCGGATTTGCAGCAGGAGCAGACGCAGACCTGGAACTGCATTTGAAATGCAGCGGAGGCTTCAAGTGCAGGGAAGCAGACGGGTTTGAAAGAGGAAAATGCGACTGCGAAACAGAAAAAGACATCATAATATCACCACCAGACTTCCCAACACACATAAAGAAAAACGAAATACTCAGCCAAGAAGTATTCTACACAATGCAAGGCTCAGGAATGGGAAACATAAGATACGACAAAGTCTACCTATTGTACAGGTGGAAAGAAGGAAGCACAACAAGAGAAAAAGGAAGAGAAGACGAAAAAACAATAACGCAATCAGGAGGAGCAGGAGCGCTCCCAGCATTCTGCAGATACGACCCAGCATCACTATCATTCAGATGCGCATTCGGAGAATCATCAAGCGGAATAAGATTCGGAAGCGGAGCAGCGACATACACGTATCCTAAGATGCAAACATTCGCAACAGGAGACACGCTGAACATAAGCATAAACATCACGCAAGACTATCCAGGAGGAGAAAAAAACAACAAATACCTCGAATACGCAATCTATAATGGCGTAGGAGAGATGATAAAGAACAACACAGACCAAGGACTGGCACCCCTAACCACGAACGGAGATTACACGAAAACGATAAAGGACATACCGATAGATACAACGTGGTTTGGAGCAGCAGGAACGGTGGGAGTGACAGGAACGCCAGCGCCGATAAATGTAGTATACATGCAATGGTGGAGCAAACAACCGCTAACAAGATCACCGACAAACACGCTAATCGAAAGCACAACATTCAAGAGAGGAGAAACAGAAATCAGAGAAGGAAGCAAATACATATTGGAAGTATACAAGCAAGCACCAAACCTTATCTTCCAAATCTACACGGCAGCAGAATCAACACTGGTCGCTGACGGATTTTCAAAATCAGAAGACAAAAAAGTACTTGGACTTGGATGCGGAGGAATACTTTCAGCAAACATAATAACCTGCGCAATAGGAGACCGAACACTCAAAATAACACTCAAACCAGACGTAATACCAAGACTGCAAACAGGAGAAGACGGACAAAAATACCAATCACACATTGATTACAACGCGCCACTAACTGCAATAAACCTGTGCTCGCCTGACAAAAAAACGCAACTATCACAATTCAAAATCAAGTTCACAGCATACGACTCAGATGAATTCGGACAGCCAACAGATCAAATAAGCATAGACCCGATAACAGGTGACGAAGCAACAATTGAAATACCATTCAGCGTGGTATGCGCTCCGACAAACGATCCGGATTTAAAGGCGATGGAAACGGGAATGCCAACACTTGCAACACTGCCCCTCAAACTCAAAGAAAAAATAAACGCAATGCTAAAAACAGAAGAAGCAAAACTTGCAATAGCCAAAAACGATGCCAATCCCCAAATCTCAAAAACACCTGAATCAGTAATTTTCAATTTACAAAGCCTAATTGATGAAGAAAATACAAATGCAAATATATTATTATCATATATAGAAGTACTCAAAACAGCACCAGAACCGTACAACACTACACTATTAACACCTGTTCAGATGCTGGCAGCAATGCTCGGTCCTACAACTCCGGGAATTCCGACAATCCAGAGTACTGCCGGCAGCGCAATCGGAAGAATCCAAAAACTCGTTTCGCCGGATGTTCAAAAGATAAGCGCAGAGGCAGACTCGGTTATTCAGCTATTAGAACAATCCATTGGAATAAAGAAAAACATACTTGACCAAGTAGGCAAAATGACGACGATAGAAGTCTGCCCTGACAAGAAAACAGATACAGATGGAAACTATTATGTGTGCGCGAAAACCCAACCAATAGGATTCGAGGACGAGCCTGTAAAATGGCCATGTACAACCGTAGAAGAGAAATGCTGGAAGCGCCCACCAACAGTTGAAAACAAAATAAGTGATTTGTTAACATTCATCAAAAATATCAAAGATTTACATGAGAAAAAAATTAATGAATTAATTATAAAAGAAAAAGTAGGCGATGATGAGTACCTTCTACTTGATAAAAAAGCGGGCATGGCGCAAATGTATCAGGCATTGATAACAGAACTCAAAACAGAATCAGATCAGCTAGAC
>JAPLZR010000146.1 GCA_026394935.1 Candidatus Woesearchaeota archaeon | reverse complement strand
TCATCCCATTCCAACTTTAACAGCATTGCCTAAAGATGTCTCAGGCATTTCAATCCTTTCTTGTGGCGTAAGTGAACAATGTTTTTTTTCATTAGTTATATCACAAAAATCACATAACCAATTGTCTCCTACTTTAAAAGGTTGAATCGATTCAATTATTAAGAATAAATCATTATCAATGTTGATTAAGTTGGGCAAAAAAGACCCTAATCCTGAATTAAAATCCTTTTGTATTTTTCCATAAGGGAAATAAATCTTTTGGATATCGGGTCTTGAGTTTGCAATTCTATCGGGTTTGATTTTTTGTTCATATATGTCATGTGCCACATAGTCGAGGATTGATCTCAAATTCTCAAGAAGATTCTTTATATCAATCTTAAGTGAATCTGAAATGTTCTTCTGTCTTAAAGCATTATTATATTCTGATTCGATTCGAGCTAAATCTGTTTTTGCATGACTTAGTAATGATTCTACTTGTTCTTTTCTCATATCATAAAGTAAATTCAAGCAACAATATAAATTTTGTCCATAATCTGTGATCGAATTTAACATCGGGCTTAAACGATGTTTTTTGCCCTCGTGAGGCGAGGCATCCCGCGCCGAACAGAGATGGCAAAAAATATGGGTTGAGCGAAGTGCAACGAGCGAACCGTTTAAGCCCTGTTATATTCTTTTTGCGCCAGCAAAAGTTCGAACGAAGTGAGAAAGCCGAAAAAAAGACTATATCAAGGCGAAGTCCAATAAAAATAAATGATTAAAGCGGGCGGAATTTTATTTTACTATCTATTTTTCTCTTCCTTTTTTCTGCCTGGGTTCTATAAAACCACAAATCAGGCAAGCAAGAGAAAAAAACGAATACGAAATTGCAAAAGCATAGTTAATACGAGATTCAAGGAATACCCTGTTAGCGTTATTTTGTTGAACTAGGTAAACCATGCCTGTTTTTTCAGTAAAATTGAAGTTTTCTTCTGTTATTATCTCTCTCATTTCTGTTTTTTGCGTGGTAAGTTCTTCATAAAAAGAAAATGAACTCTTTGCTTGATACCAATAAAACATACTTGCTAGTAAAAACATTATTGCAAACACAAACCATTGACTACGTCTCATATCGATAAGTTATGTGAATTAAACTTTAAATATCTTCCTGTAAAATTCCGTTCGCTCTTTTATTTTTAGGTCTTTCTTTCGATTGAATGTAACAACTGTTAAGCGTACTTTTGTTACATTTAATGCTGGAATTTGATGTGAAAAGCGAAATTTTACATGGTTGGTTGTTAGTTTGTTTGAATTCGGGATAGCACGAAGAACAGGTCGATAGCTATTTTGCTCATGATTTTTGTTATTGCTACCATTTTTGGTTTGGTTGCAGAGTATTTTGTGTAGAGGTCTTTGAACTTGTAGGGGTTTAGTTCTCCGTTATAGCGGTCTCTGTATTCTTCCTGCATGCTGATGTATGTGAGGGAGAGCATGAAGAGGATGGTGCGTATTCTTTTGCTTGCAAACCTGATGAGTCGGTGGCCGCCTTCGTGCTCGCCGCTCTGGTTGCTCGTCACTGTCATGCCTAGGAAGTTTTTGAATGCCCGAAGGCTTCGCTTGGTGTTCTGGGTGCCATTGCAGATGATGATGCCTGCATTTATTTCGCTTATTCCGCAATATTCGAGGAATTTTGAGTATCCCATCTCTTTTAGTTTTTCGCTGATGCTGGCTCGCAGTTGTTTCGTCTCTTTTTCCGCGTCATTTAGTGCTGTTACGAGTGCGTTGAATTCTGATGTTTTGCAGTCGTATTGTCCAATGCTTTGTTCCAGTAGTGGTGTTATTTCGGCGAGGCGTCGTATGGGTATTTTTCCTTCCAGGACGTCTTTTTTTGAGTGTTGCAGGAGTGTTAGTATGGATTTGCAGCTGCGTTCGTACCCAAAGATTTTCACGGCTTCTGGGAAACGCAAGTCTATGAGGGCGGTGATTTGGTTTTTCAAGCGTTGCCACACTTTGGATCTGCTTTGGTAGTGCTCGAGAAGGCCTCGCAATTGCAGGAGGTTGCGGTCTCCTGCGTCTTCGCAGAGGTTTTCAAAGAAGCTGATTGTGTCAAATGTGAGGTGTTCGTTTACGATGCGGTATTTCGCGATGCTGACGCAGTCGAGGTTGTCGTGTTTTTTTCGTTTGTACATGGCTTCTCGGAAGTGTTTTGAGCTGACGGTGCCGCAGAAGCGGATGTCGTGCCCGCGCTTTTTGAAGTAGAGGAAGAGGTTTATGCTGTACACGCCTGTTGGTTCGAGGCAGATTTTGGTCTGTTGAGTGATTGCTGTTTCAAGGCGTTCAAAGCCAGTGCGGTCGTTGGTGATGACGAATTTGGCTATGCTTTCTTGGTTTGGCCCGAGTACGCATACTTTGTGCGTTTTGAGGCCTACATCGATTCCGCAATATAGGGGTGTGGTTTGCATGCTACAGTGATTTGGGTTTTTGCATTGTACGAATCTAACTTTTTGACCTATCCCCGTGGGGGATGTTCAACGATCACAACTTGTCCTAATGCCAACCCATTCTTTTCATTGTCAATAATGGATTGTCAACTATTTAATTCCTTGATTTGTTTGCATGTTGGCTTGCTGACTTGCCAGCAAAAGCCTTTTAAACGGTGGCTTCTCTAGAACTTCTCATCGGGGTTGTGATCTAACTTGGCCATGATGTGTGGTTTGGGACCACATCGTCCCGGTTCAAATCCGGGCAGCCCCATATGGTTCTTGATTTAGCGATAAGGAAGGAATTCGGGCTTTTGGTGGCAGAAATTGATAAGCATCGCTGCAGTGCTCTTTCTCATGGTGAGTGTTTTACTGATAATGCCTCTTTGTCTATTGAGTTGTATCTTGCTTATGATAAACTGGTTAGTGCGATGCCTGCTCCTCCTTCTGTTGTTGAATATGGCGGTGGTGTTCCTATTTTGTCTTTGTATATGCTTGCGAAGAAGAGGATTTCTGGTTTGGTTGTGATTGATAATGATAATGCTGTTTTGTTTCATTTGAAGAAAGTAAAGAAGGGTTTGCATTTGCCTGTGGATATCCAGAATCTTGATATTGAGAAAATGGTTTCGTTTCCTGATACCGATTTGGGTGTGAGCTTTAATGCGTTGTATGGTTTTAGTCCGACTCGTGAGCAGATGAATAGTCCTCCTACTCTTACCCGTCGTGTTATTTCAGAAGCCAAGCACAAAGGTTTTGGTGTTTTCAGGCATTTGAATCCTGGTTATGGTGGTTATCAGGAATTTCCTGAGATTGTCAAGGAGATGAATGATGTTTACCAGCATGAAGAGCATGGAACCAGCACTAAGCCTTTGGTGGCGAGGATTTGTGGTTTTGAAAATGTTGGCGGAGAAGTTATGGCTTCTTCTAAGATGGAAAGCGCTAATCTGCACTTCATTCTCGGCTGGGACAGAAAACCTTAATAAACAAGCTCTTGTCTTTTCATTATATGCCTAAAGAGGAATCTACTCAGGGTATTACTGTTAAGAAAGAGCAGGATATTTCAGAATGGTATACTCAGGTTATTCAGAAGGCTGAGCTTGCTGAGTACAGTTTGGTTTCTGGCTGTATGATTTTGCGTCCGCGTTCTTATTCTATTTGGGAGAAGCTTCAATCATTTTTTGATAAGGAAATAAAAAAATTAGGCGTTAAGAATGCTTATTTTCCGTTGTTAATTCCTGAAAGCCTGTTTAATAAGGAGGCTGAGCACGTTGAGGGTTTTGCTCCTGAGGTTGCTTGGGTGACTATGGGCGGTCATACGCAGTTGCAGGAGCGTCTTGCCATCCGTCCCACTTCTGAGACTGTGATGTATGATGCTTATGCTAAGTGGATTCGTAGTTATCGTGACCTGCCTCTCAAGCTTAACCAGTGGTGTAATG
>JAPLZR010000139.1 GCA_026394935.1 Candidatus Woesearchaeota archaeon | reverse complement strand
AGGGCAAAAAATTGATAACCATTTCGTTGACGTCACCAAAAAGGTCAAGCTGGGCTCTGAAGCAGAACGGGCAATCGAGGATGTTATGCTCACGCGATATGCCTGCTATCTTATTGCGCAGAATGGAGATCCCAGAAAAGAGGAGATTGCCTTTGCGCAGAGCTATTTCGCGGTCCAGACCAGAAAACAGGAATTGATAGAGCAAAGGATAGCCCTGTCAGAACGGCTCCGGGCAAGGCAAAAACTGGTGAACTCTGAAACAGAACTATCCAAATTAATATACGAACGAGGAGTTAATGAAGAGGGATTTGCGCGCATAAGGAGCAAAGGGGATGAGGCGTTATTCGGAGGGCTTAATACGCTTCAGATGAAAAATAAGCTGAATATCCCTGCAAACAGGCCTATGGCTGATTTTCTTCCCACTGTTACAATCACTGCAAAGAATTTGGCAGCAGAGATCACCAATTTTAACGTCAAAAAAGATGATCTGGCAGGAGAGGGCAGGATAACTGTCGAGCACGTCAAGAATAATTCCAACATCCGGGGACTGCTTGTTGAAAGCGGCATCGTTCCTGAAAAACTGCCTCCTGAAGCAGATATCAAGAAACTGGAGCGAAAAATAAAGAAAGATGAAACGCGAATTGCACAGCTATCAAAGAAAAGGCAGATAAAATGAGCCTATTAACCAAATCCAAGTACCTTATTGGTTTGCAATGAACTAAGTATATTAACTGAGTAAAAACACGTTTGCTAAACTGCTTCTTTTTTTAAGTTCATTTTCTCTCTGGTTTTTGTCCAGATTAGTGCTTTTGGGATGAGTGTTTGGGTTTTTTATCTACCTTGGCCATGATATTTGGTTTGGGTGAGTTGAGACTGGTGGAAGCGTTACCGGATAAATCGACGAACAAGCCCCACATCACGGAGTGAGTGGGGCATTGTGAGGAGTCTCTAATCGTTCGTTATGCTCAATAATTCACAGAAACCGTTCCTTCTTTAAATTCAATTCCGTTCTTCTCTATCCAGCTTACCGGCACGTAAGCAGTGCTAGCTAAACACCATCCAACTCTAGCTAAGTAAAACGTTCTGCCTTTCCTTTTGACTTTCTTATTCAATATTATTGCGTTCATAATAGTCCTATTTCTTCACCATTATTTATACTTTCACCGATACATTTATATACTTGTTTACATTTATACTTACTATAAGCTTACATTAAGTAAGCTTGGAGTATAATATGAACAAAGAAAATTGTATCAAACTAGAGAAACCAAAGGATAAGCAAAACTCAGTAATAATTAGCTTCCGTATCTGGCCTCATATGAGTGAGTGGATGCGTAAGGAAAAACTGAGTCCGAGAGCAATCCTTATAGAAGCCTGTAAGGAAATGGGTTACGATCCGGAGGTGTAAAAGATGAGGGTGGAAATTGATGGGAAGGCAATCAATCCTGATAGCATGCTTTTTAAGAAAGTTGGCAGTAAAGCTGCTTTAAAATTCAGCAAAAAGTTTGTAGGAGAGGAAGTGCTTGTGATTGTGCTGAATGATGTCAGCACTAGGGTTGGCAAGCAGAACGCGAAGGACTTGACTGATGAGGACTGGTTGAACTTAAGAGACTGGACAGAACCGTCAAGAACAGACCCTAATTGGGGTAAGAATGGTTAATGAAAACAGCTTGTTGTGGAAACACTTCCATTACACGTTTAACAAAGACTGTCGTTTCAGGAACCGTTTTAACAAGCACGTTTTTGCTGTTTCTAAGGGTGGCTGGATTATCTGTCAGGATTGCGGCTGGAGAGATCCGAAGGACTTTTAGGGTTATGAGAAGGCAATTTCAACTGTACACAAAATGTGTACGATCTTTAATCAAAAAACCTGTTTTTTTCATAGTATGTTTCAATGCCTTTTATGATGACGTGGTTTTTTTCGATTTCTTTTATCAATAAGCTGTCTTTGTCGTACCTGCCGATTTTAGCGCTAATCTTCGAATCAATCAGTTCGACTTCGTTTTTTAGTTTGTTGTCTGTTGTGTCGATGTAGATGTCAATGTCGCTTTCTTTGCCTGCTGTGCCTTTTGCGTATGAGCCGAACAGGACCACCAGTCCTATCTTTCCATTCTTCTTGATTTCCTGTATGATTCTTCTTAATTGCGGGTATTTCTTTAGCAGTTCGAGCAGTTTGAGGGTTTCTACAACGTAAGCGTATTGTCTGGCTTCCAGGGTTTTCTTGAGGAATGCTACTTTGTTTTTGCCTTCCTGTTTGAAATCTACTGCGTTTTCCTTGTATAGTTCCTGTGTTTTTCTTGCTATTGTTGTCTGGTTTGTGCCTAGCAGTTTGGCCAGTCCTCTGATGTGGTTTTCTGACTTCAGCAGTGCTTCAACAATCCTTATATTGTAATTATTTTGTGACATATGTCACAAATATGTGACGGTTGTATTTAAGGCTTTCTGTTCTTCTCTGCGGACAATCTCAACCATAAACAAATTGTTAACAGTTGAGTTGCCTTGTTCATAGGCAGTATCAGAACTTATTGTGTTTATAAATCTCACGCGCACTTGTCCAGTGGCTTTTTCTCTCGTCTTGAAAAGTTTCCGGTTTGTCCAGTGGTTATTTCCGGATTCGACGAACAAGCTTCACATCACGGAGTGAGTGAAGCATTGTGAGGAGTGTTACTGGCGCCAGCCTCGTATTGCAGAAGCGTTTCGACCGTAACAACAAGCACGTTTTTGCTGTTTCTAAAGTCGGCTGGATTATCTGTCAGAATTGCGGGAAACCCTAAGGACTTTTAACAACGAAGCCAGTTCTACGCCTGTATCAAGTATGTATTGCAGTGTTTTATGAATTCTTTTGCGTTTTTTATTGATTCTTGTGCTGGTTCAATGTTTGCTTGTGGTATTGTGTTGTATGTGAAGTCTCCTCTTTTTCTTTTTTCTGTTTTGAATATTTCGAGGAGTGTTTCTGCTCTTATTATCATTTGTTTGTATATGATGAGCAGTCTGGCATCAAGCAGTCCTGATTGAATAAACTCTTTCTCAAACTCATCAAGTGTTTTTTTGTGTATTTCTGGAGCTTTTGTTTCTATGTTTTTGGTTAATAGCATTGCTTTCGCGCTGTAGAATATTGCGTAGTATGAGTGTGAGATTGTTCCGCTGTAATATGTTGATTCTGGGGATATGTTGAAGTTTTGTGGTTTTTCTTTTGATACGGTGTATAGTATTTCAGCTGTTTCAAGTTCTGTTTTTGCCCGTTTTATGTACATTTCAGCCTTTGAATCCATTTTTCATTGCCTCGAACAGTATTTTGTAGTATTGTTCTGCTCCGTAAAAGAGGATGTGTTTTCTTGCGAGTTCTTTTCCGTAGTTGTACTCGTCGTTTGTGAGCATTTGGAGGAATTCATTTTTTGTGAATGTATGTCCGTGTATTTCTGGTATGGCTAGTTCTCCTTCTTTTAGTGCTGTTTGATAGGATTTCTTGTTTTCAGAGTCCGGGATGATTATTGCTATGTCCAGGTCTGATGTGGGTTTTTGCCTGCCTTCTGCATAGCTTCCTCCTATTAGGAGGGTGTAGTATGGGTTTCTGATTTTTTTGGTGACTTGTTGTATGTTTTTAAGGGGAAG
>JAPLZR010000065.1 GCA_026394935.1 Candidatus Woesearchaeota archaeon | reverse complement strand
ACGCGGTGTAATTATGGAATCAAAAGCAGAGCTTTGTTTTGAAGTGTCTTGGGAGGTTTGCAATAAGGTTGGAGGTATTTTTACTGTTGTCCAAAGCAAGATATTGCCTATGCAGGAGCATTATGGCGATAATTATTTCTTGGTTGGCCCTTATTTTCCTAAGAAGGCGTGGGGTATTTTTGAGGAAAAATTGCCTCCTGGCGAGTGTCGTTCTGCTTTTGAGAAGCTGAAGAACGAGGGTATTGACGTTCATTTTGGCACGTGGATAACGAAAGGCAATCCTAATGTCCTTTTGGTCGATTTTACTAATTTCTCTGCTCAGAAGAGCGATATTAAGCGTAAATTGTGGGATTGGTATCAGATTGACAGTCTTTCTACGGATTGGTTTGATTTTGATGAGCCTGTTATCTGGGCTTATGCTGTTGGCAGGCTGTTGGAGGAGTTAAGTCTTGCTTATAGCAAGCGTATTGTTGCCCAGTTTCACGAGTGGCTTGCTGGTGCTGCTTTGCTTTATTTGAGGCATAATAATGTGAAGGTTGGCACTGTTTTTACTACTCACGCTACCACTCTTGGCCGTGCTTTGGCTATGCAGGAGAGGGATATTTATGAGCAGTTGGAGAGTATTGATTCTGATAATGAGGCAAAGCGTCTTGGTCCTTCTGTTTGGGCTAAGCATTTGTTGGAGAAGCAGAGCGCTTTGAACGCTCACGTTTTTACTACGGTGAGCGAGATTACTGGTCTTGAGGCTGAGCATTTTCTTGGTCGTAAGCCTGATGTTTTGCTGTTTAATGGCTTGGACATGTCTAAATTTCCAACATTTGAGGAGGCTTCATTGAAGCATAAATTGTTCAAGAATCGTATTAAGCAGTTTTTGATGTATTATTTCTTCCCGTATTACAGTTTTGATATTGATAATACTCTTATTTATTTTCTTGCCGGAAGGTATGAGTTTCACGATAAGGGTATTGATGTTTTCATTAAGGCTTTGGGTCGTTTGAATGACCAGTTGAAGAAGGAAAAATGCGCTAAGACTATTGTTGCTTTCTTTTGGGTTCCTGGGAATGTTAAGGCTATTCGTCCTGAATTATTGGAAAGCAGGTCTTATTTTGCTGATATCAGGGATAGTGTTAATGACATTCATGAGGACGTTCACAGTCGTTTGCTGTATATGTTGCTGGCTGGAAAGGAAGTTTCAAAAGAATTGCTTTTGGGTGATGATTTCTTGCAGGATTTGAAACCTAAGCTTAAGCGTTTGTCAAGGCAGGGTCTTCCTCCTATAAGCACTCATATGTTGTATGATGAGGATAAGGACTCTATTATGACTTCTTTGATTTCTGCTGGTTTGGATAATGCTCCTGATGATGCTGTTAAAGTGGTTTTCTATCCGATTTATCTTTCTGGCGCTGATGGTTTGTTGGACACGAGTTATTATGAGAGCATGCAGGGTTCTCATTTGGGTGTTTTCCCGAGTTATTATGAGCCTTGGGGTTATACTCCTTTGGAGGCTGCTGCTTTGGGCGTGAGCAGTTTGACTACTGATTTGTCAGGCTTTGGCCAGTACATTTGCAAGGAGTGCTCTCAGCAGAAGTATCCTGGTGTGTTTGTTCTTCCGAGGTTTAAGAAGTCGACTGAGGAGATTATTAATGCTTTGACTGATATGATGTCTCAGTTTGCGCACTTTTCTACAAAAGAGCGTATTGAGAACAAGATTGTTGCGCAGAAGATTGCTGCCGGTTCTGATTGGAAGCTGTTCATCAAGAATTATATAGTTGCTCACAACATGGCTGTTGAGAAGTTATGATGGCTAAAATTTATTTGTTCAGGCACGGTCAGACTCATTTTAATTTAAGAAAGCGTTTTACTGGCTGGATGGATGCTGATTGGACTGTTAAAGGAAAGCGTAATGCCAATATTACTGCAAAAAAGCTGAGAAAAAAGCATTTTTGTGCTGCTTTTTCTACAAGTCTTATTCGTTCAAAGCATACGCTTAGAGAAGTGCTGAAGTATCATCCTGAATGTAAGCTGGTCTTTCATGATGACCGTATGCTGGAGCGTTGTTATGGTGGTTTGCAGGGTCATTCTCATGGGGCTTTTATTAAAAAGTTTGGTCAGAAATTGTTTGATAAGTATCATCGCGATTATGATTTTCCTCCTCCTGATGGTGAGAGTGTGAGGATGGTTGAAGGCAGGGTTAAATCGTTCATTAAGGACTTGCTTTCTTTCATTAGAAAGTATAGGGTGAATGTTGCTATTTCTGCTCACGGGAATAGTATGCGTCCTTTCAGGCGTTATTTTGAGAGGGTTTCAGTTAAGCAGATGATGAAGTGGGAGATGCCTTATGATGATTATTTTGAGTATGATGTGAAAGTTCCTGCTGGTCCTGCTTTAAAGCCTTCAAAATCTTCCTGGAAGAGTGTTCTTTTGCCTTCTCATGTCAAGTTGGCAACTGACCGTCAGAACATCTTGAAGAAATATTATCCGAAATGAAGCGTCTTTCCTGCGTAGACTGCTTTCTTTCCTAATTCTTCTTCTATTCGCAATAATTGGTTATACTTTGCCAGTCTTTCTCCTCTGCATGGCGCTCCTGATTTGATTTGCCCGCTTGCAATGCCTACTGATAAGTCTGCTATGAAGCTGTCTTCTGTTTCTCCGCTTCTGTGCGAGACCATTACGTTCCAGTCTTGGTTCATTGCCATTTGTGCTGCTCTTAGCGCTTCTGTTATTGTTCCTATCTGGTTTATTTTCAACAACAAACAGTTGCAGCTTTCGTGGACTATTGCTTTTTGTACTCTGTTCGGGTTTGTGACGAGTAAGTCGTCTCCGACTATTTGCGTGTTTTCCAGTTTTTTGGTGAGTTTTGCGAAGTTGTCAAAGTCTTCTTCGTAGAATGGGTCTTCTATGCTTACGATTGGATATGAATTTACTAGTTCTTGGTATTTGTCTGCCAGTTCTGCTGGCTTGAATTCCTGTCCTTCAAGATAGTATACTCCGTCTCTCCAGAATGTTGTTGCTGCGCAGTCTATTGCGAGTTTGACTTTTTTCCAGTATCCTAGCTTGATTATTGCGTCTGTTATGTAATCGAATGGTTCTTCTATGCAGGTGAATGGCGGTGCAAATCCTCCTTCGTCTCCTATGTTTATTGCTGTTTTGCCGAAATGATTTTCAAGGTCTTTTTTTAGTGTGTGGTAGATTTCGCTTCCTATCTGGAGTGCTTCTGAGAAGTTTTTTGCTCCGACAGGCATTATCATGTATTCTTGTATGTCTAGCTTGTTGCCTGCGTGTTTTCCTCCGTTGATGATGTTAAAGGCTGGCACTGGCAGTACGAATTTTTTTGTTTCGTACAGTTCTCCTATGTGCTGGTACAATGGTTTTCCTGTTGCTCTTGCTGCTGCCATGCTTACTGCGAGTATTGCGTTTGCTCCTAGTTTGCTTTTGTTAGAAGTTCCGTCCAGTTTTATCATGTATTCGTCGATGTCTTCCTGGTTTATTGCTCTGCCTTTGAGTTTTTTTGCGAGAATGAGGTTGATGTTTTTGACTGCTCTTTGCACTCCTTGTCCGAGGAATGCTTCGCCTCCGTCTCTCAGCTCGATTGCTTCGTGTGCTCCTGTGCTTGCTCCTGATGGCACGCTTGCCCTGTAGATTCCTTCGGAAGTTTTGAGGTCGCATTCTACTGTGGGGTTTCCTCTGCTGTCTAGAATTTGTCGTGCTTTGATTGCTAGTATCTTTGGCATATGACCTCTTTTTTGATATTTGTTGTGAATTGAGTATTAAAAGCTTATCCGATATAGCTTACTTCGTCTTTTTTCTTGTAACGTCTTAGTAATTCGTGTGTTTTTCCGAGTTCTTGTTCCATTTCTGCTATTTCTTCGTCTAGGATTTTTATGTCCATATCTATTTGCAGTTTTTTCTTGAGGATTTTGAGTATTTCTCTTGCCCCTCCGACTCCTAGGTAGAATGGGTGTCCGAATGTTTCTGCTAAAAGGCTGACTGCGGGTATGTTTCGTCTTTTTGCCAAGCCCAATAGCACTCCTGTTACGCCTATGATCGGTCCTACTTTGCCGTATATTTTGCTGTTTGCTTTTGTTCCTTTTGTGTACGCTTCTACTATTTTTTTGTTGCTTCCTGTTACAAATACTTGCGGCAGTTTTGGTTCTTGTCTTAGTGCTATTCCGCCGAGTGTTATTATTTCGTTGCACTTGAATTCCTGCATTGTGTCAAGCACTGTGTCGCAGAATTCGTAGCAGCTTGCTTCGTCGTTCGGCTGCACGTCTCCTGCCAGCAATAGAAGGTCTTTTTCTTTGAGTTTTTTGTAATAAAGCTCTATGCTTGGCAAATCCACAAGGTTGTTTTCGTTGATGAATACTGAGTGCGGTATGCTGTTGCCTCTGAATTCTGCTATTTTTTTTGCTTTGAGTTCTTCGAGTATGAAGTCAAGTGCTATCTTGCCAACGTTTCCAATGCCTGGCAGTCCTTCTATCAGTATTGGGTTGTGCAGTTTTGGCTTGTTTCCGATGTATTGTACTTTCCAGTTCATAGGAGTCCTTTTTTCGCCAGGTCTTCTTTTCTTGCTTCTCTTCTGTACTTGCCGTATTTGTCTGGCGCGTATCTTGCTGGTTTTGTCGTTATTGCCTGCCCCCCGCAGGTGCATTTTTCATTCATTGTGAAATTGCCGCATTGCTGGCATTTGAGTATGTGTTTCATTGGATGCTTTTACTCTTCTTTTCTTGCCCATTCTGCTGTTATGTCGTGTTCTTTTGCGAATTCGAGTATGGGCTCTATTGCTTCTTTGAGTTTTTTTTCTGCTTCTTTGAAGTCTTCTGCGATAATTTCTATGTGGTACGTTCCCGCTCCCAAATATTTTACTTGCACTCCTGCTTTTGTTGCTATTGCTAAAGCGTTCTTTATTTCCTGCAGTCCGTCTGGTGCATAGCTTGACAGCTTTAAGTCTCCGCCTATGTTTACTTGCGGCGGTTTTATTCTTGCCTTTATTGCGTCTGCCAGCAAAGTTGCGATTTTTTTGTCAATTGCAGTTTCCAGATTCAAGGCATCATATGATACTTGTTCGAATGCCGCGAATAGCGTGCCGTGCTGGGGAATGAGTTTTTCTGCAAGCTTGCTGTAGAGTGTGATGACTGATTGCCCTGTTTGTTTTGCTGCGTATTCCACTATTTTTTCTGCCAGCTGCTCTTGTTTGATTTGGTTGAGTTTTTGCGCTTTTTGTGTCTGGTTTACTCTTCTTAAGCTTAGGTCTATGTGTCCTTTTTCCTTGTCTGTCTGCAGTACTTTGCAGACTATTTTTTTGTTTTCTTCTACGTATTCCCTGATGTTTCTTATTCTTCCGGGAGCTACTTCAGAAATGTGTATCATTCCGGTCCTTCCGCCGTACTCGTCAAGCGTGCAGAATACTGAGTGCGGGGTTATTCCTGTTATTGTGCACAGTACGAGTTCTTCGTCTTCTGGAAATCCGGTTTTCTTGAGTAGCATATTCACGTCGAGATTATGGCTGTTTAAAAAGGTTTCCGTATAAGTTAGTCGTAAAATCCTACCATATTGCCAGGGAAGTAAGGCCGATGTTTACTGCGGATATGATTGGGAAAAGTATGTTGTCGTTTTGCATTTCTTTTATTATGGTGCTTAAAATTTTGTATGTTACTTCGTAGTTGTCTTTCTTGTAGGGTGCTTCTCCTTCTGTCCACGCTACTCGTGAAACAAGGTCTCCTGCATTAAATGCTGCCTGCCACTTGTCTTTTTTGTTTGTGAATATCAGTATTGGCGATTTGTCCAGCATTACTTCGACTTCATAATTTCTGGTCTTGCCTAGAATGTCGCCTCTTTGAGGTATGTGTATTCCTGTTATTCTTAGTATTTGAACGAGGTCTTTTGATTCCATCTGTTTGATTATTCAAGTACTTCTAGAATTCTTGCTTTTACTCTGCTTTTTCCGCCGACAGGGGTTGCGAGCTCTTTTCCGCAGACGAGGCACAGAACTATTGTGCTTGTTTTGCCGAATACTATTTGTTCGTTCTTGCATTTAGGGCATCTTACTTTGATGAATTTTGCATTGCTTTCTTTCATTTTGTTTATCATTTTTTCACTTGAACTCTACTTTTTTGACTCTGAATCCGCCTTTTCTTATGCCGTGCATTTTCTTGCATACCTGGCATTCAAATCTGAGATCGACTTTTTTGCTTGTTTTTCTGCCTGCCATTCTCCATTTTGTGATGGCTGGCTTTGAGTATTTGCCGTGATTGCCCACTCCCAGGTGTCCTCTCTGCTTGATTCTTTTTTTGCTTCCGAAGCTGAGCGGGTGTGCGCTTCCTCTGGTTTTCTTCTTGCCCTCTATTATTTTGTGTTCTGTGTGCTTTTTGCACGTTGGGCAGTATGTATTTCTTGTTTTTGGAAACTTCATATATTCGTGGGGATATAGGCTATTTAAAAAGGTTACTGTTTATCTTCCTGTGCTTTAACAAATTCCACGTTATCAAAGTTGCGGAATTGTTCGTCGCCTGTTAAGAATTTTAACTTGTTTTTCCTTGCAAAAACATAGCCGATGCAATCCGCATATGAGAGGTTTCTCTTTTTGTGTTCTTTTCTGAATTCCATCGCTTCGAATACTGTTGCTTCGTCTATGTCATAGACGCACTCATCAAATTTTTTGCACAACTGCACTGCTTTCTCTTTGCCATAATCTGTTAGGACTGAGTATGTGAATTCTGTCAGATTGAAGACCGTAATGACAATCTGGCTGTCAGTGTAAGAAATGTATCTTGGATTTCCTTTAGTTATTTCAACAAGTGCGTAGCTGTCGAAAAAATACGCATTTACCATCCTTTTCTCATCTCGTCTTTGATTTCCTGGGCCGGTCGCCTCCAGCCTGCCAGAAGTCCGAAGAATTCTCTTGCGGTGTGTTTCTTTTTTATTTCAATGACTACTTTTTCATTTTCGGTTATGTGCTCTTTTTTCGCGATTTCTTTCGGGATTACAATTCCAAGAGAACTGCCCCATTTTTTCGCAACGCATTCAAGTTCAACCATATTAGATTCAGTTATACTTAGTTATATATAAATCTTTCTACTGTTCAACTGCCTTTCCCTGGGATATTAGTATGTTTGCCAGCTGTTCTGGCAGGCTTGTTTCTTCGTCTGGCGCAAATGGCCCGTATGATTCTAGTTCTTCTCCGAAGAATTGTTCTACTGGTTCTATGCACTTTATTTTTTTAATGCTGTTTTCTGGTGGTGCTGGGGCTTGTTCTTTTTGTTCCGGCAATGGCAGTACTATTGGCAGTATGTCGGTTTCTCTTTGTTCCAGGAGCCTGTGCAGTATTCCTGTTCTGTATTGCGACATTACTGAGTGAATGCTTTCAAAGAAGGGCTGTTCTTGTGGAAGAAGGTTTGCCGTGTCAACAATCATTGTTTGTGTTCTGCTTTTGTTGATTGACATGTTTATGATTTTTCTTTCTCTTATGTCGTATAGGTCTTTGAGTATTTTTTTGATGTTTGCCAGCTGTATGTGTATTTTGTCTCTTTCGCTTTGGGAGAATATGTCGTTTTTGGTCAGGTTGTCGTCGTATTCCTGTTGTTTTTCGCGAAGATAAGTAAGTACGTCTCTGAAGAAGTTTCCATCAAGTTGTTGAAGTTCATCTCGCGATTTTTCCTTGCGTAGCATCTCGTACAATGTTTCGTATGTGAGCACTACCTCTTTGGATGTTTGTTCCATTAAGTCCCCCTGTTTGTTGTGATTGTTAGAACTATTTAAAGATTTACCTGCCTTAGTATCTTACTGCTTCGTCTTTCTTGTTTTCCATTCGTGCATATATGAAGAGCAGGTCTCCCAGTCTGTTGAGGTATCTGATAATTTCAGGGTTTGGTTTGCATGGCAGAACTCTTCTTTCTGTTCTTCTGCATATGGTGCGCGCCAAATGTAAGTGTGTTGCGCTTTGGTTTCCTGCCGGCAGTATGAATGTTTTCTGCGTGGGTAATTTCTTTTCTATTCTGTATATTTCTTGCTCTATCGCGTTCGTGTCTTTTGCTGTTATTTTCTTTTTTGCGCCTGCAAGTTCTGCTCCGATTTTGAACAGGTCATTTTGCACCTGATTTAATATTTTCTTTGAGTCAGAATTCTTGATGTAAGCTAAAGCGCATCCTATGCTTGCGTTGAGCTCGTCTGCTGTTCCGTATGCTTCTATGCGCGGGTCTGTTTTTGAGACTTTTTTTCCGCCGAAAAGCGTTGTTTTTCCTTTATCGCCTGTTTTTGTGACGATTGACATGTGTCTTGTTCTGTTTGTTTTGTTTATATATTTTCCGACGAACAAGTGCGACTGAAGGGACTTCGGAGCACATTGTGAGGAGTGTCTTTGGCGAAGCCAGTTTTGCTGATTAAAAGAAAATTAAAAATTTAGCTGCACTCGCTGAACCCGCATTCATAGCAGGTTGGTCCTGAGCATCCGCTTAAATACGCGATGTTTGGGCTGTAGCATTTTGGGCAGTGTCCTGGTCTGTGTTCTTCGTGTGTTACTTTTTGTATTTTGATTTCTGTGCTTTCCACGTGCGGTGTCAGCAGTTGCTGTCCTGGCAGGTTGCCCATTTGTGACATGAATTTGCCCAGTGCTACTGAGACTGCGTGCGGGATGCTTTCTATTCGTTTTGGCCCGAAGCCGAATGCTTTGTCGCTTTTGATGCTGTTCAGGTGTTTTCTGAGCGAGTTGATGTCTCCGCCTAATTCAAGGTATTTGCTGATTAGTATTCCCATTACTGTTGTTAGTCCTGAGATTTCTGTTCCTATTGGCGCGATGTTTGTGAACACTTTCAGCACTCTGCCTTCCTGGTGGTCGATGTGTACGTGTACCGGTCCATATCCTGTTTCGAACTGGTAGTACACTGAGCCTATGCCTTCTGTCGGGTCTATTTTGAGTTCTTTTGCCTCTTCTTTCTTTTTCATGTTGAGAACTTGGTGTTTTTTGCATCCGTCTCTGTAGACTGTTATTCCTTTGCAGCCGAGTTCCCAGGCCATGAAGTATGTTTTCTTGATGTCTTCTATGCTTGCGTTGTTTGGCAAATTAATTGTCTTCGAGACTCCGTTGTCAGTGTGTTTTTGGAATGCTGCCTGCATTTTGACATGGTATTCTACTGGAATGTCGTGTGCGCTTCCGAATACTCTTTGTATGGTTTCCGGTATTTCTTTGATGCCTCTGGCCGAGTTGTGGTTTCCTTCTATTTTCTTCCACAGTTCTTCCGGCTTCATTCCGAAGTATTTGTTTGCCTGCGCGACTGCCATGAATATGGGGTTGACTTCGTGGAAGACATCTTTGTCTTCTGGCTCTTTGCCTTGTTTTATCATGTCTAGCGCTTTTGCGTTGTATCGCGTGTACGCTATTCCGAAGAAGGGCTCGATTCCTCCTCCTTGCAGTCCTGCGCAGATTGCGATTGTTCCTGTTGGCGCTATTGTTGTTCTTGTTGAATTTCTTGGTCTTCCTTTTGCCCATTCCCTGTAGTATTGCCCGTTTGCATCGTATATGCTGTCTTTGAAGTTGGGGAATACTCCTCTTTTTGCTGTCAGCTCTTCGCTTGCTTCAAGGCTTTTGCCGTTTATGAATGACATTACTTCTTCTGATTTTTGCAGTGCTTCCTGGCTGTCGTATGGCGTGTTTAGCAGTGCGAGTGTTTCTGCCCAGCCCATGATTCCGAGTCCGATTCTTCTGTTTCCTTTTGCGAGTTTTTCGATTTCCGGTATTGGGAAATTGTTTACGTCTATGACGCTGTCCAAAAACTTGGTTGCGAGTTTTACTATTTCTCCTAGTCTTGCGTAATCGATTTTTCCCATGACTACGAACTTGCTTAGGTTGATGCTTCCGAGATTGCAGGCTTCGTATGGCAGTAATGGCTGTTCTCCGCAGGGGTTTGTGCTTTCTACTTGTCCTAGTTTTGGTGTTGGGTTTGAGAAGCTGTTGTTTATCGCGTCCAGCCATATCATTCCTGGGTCTCCTGTTTTCCAGGCGTTTTCGCATATGAGGTCAAACATTTCTTTTGCGTTTGTTTTTCCTGCTATTTCTTTTGTTCTTGGGTTTAGGAGTTCTACTTCCTGGTTGTTTTTGACTGCTTCCATGAATTTTTGGTCTACTGCTACTGTTATGTTGAAGTTTTCGAGTTTTCCGTCTTCTGTTTTGAACTTGATGAATTCAAATACGTCGGGGTGCCAGTATGGGAGTATTCCCATGTTTGCTCCTCTTCTTGTTCCTCCTTGTTTGACTTCGTTTGTTGCGTGGTTGATTATGCTGAATGGTGATAGTGCTCCGGACGCTATTCCTTTTGTGCTTTTTACTCGGTCTCCTCTTGGTCTTACTCTGCATCCTGAGAATCCTGTTCCTCCTCCTGTTTTGTGTATTATCATTGTTTGTTTGACGAGCTCTCCCCATGCTTCTATGCTGTCTTCTATCGGAAGTACGTAGCATGCTGATAGTTGTTGGAGTTCCCTTCCTGCATTCATGAGTGTCGGGCTGTTTGGCACGAAATCAAAATTGGCGAGCATGTCGTAGTATTGCGTTGCTGTTTTTAGGACTGTTTCTTGTGCTTGTGGGTTTGTGTCAAGGAGTTTGTAGAGGTTTTGTATGAATTTTCTGTGGTTTTGGTCCTGGTCGCTGTATCCTTTTGCTCCTACGTGTAATGATAGGAGTTCGGTGGTTTCTCCGTTTCCTGTGTCCATCCATTCCTGGCTGTATCTTACTCCCAAAAATACTTGGTCTCTTGGTATTTCCGGGTTGTAGAGCATTTCTGATAGTGCTATGTTTTTTGCCACGTTCCAGAGCCAGTGTTCAACGCTTGGGTCGTCTCTCAAATATTTGTCTTTGATGACTTTTCTCTGGTTTTCTGTCAGTAGGATGTTTCCGAATGGCGGTTTATCCCAGAGTTTTAGTTCTTGTGCGGTGTTTTCTGCTGGCGTCATGGCTCTGCCTCCAATTCCTTCAATGATTTTATTGCTTCTACGAACTGGCTTGCGTCCTTGAATTTTTTGTAGACGCTTGCGAATCTGACGTATGCTACATCATCAAGTTTTGCCAGCTCCTGCATTATGAGTTCTCCTATTTTTCTGCTGCTTATCTCGTCCTTGTCTGACTGTCTCAGCACTGCTTCCACTGTTGTTATTATTCTTTCCATGTCTTCTCTTTTGACCGGTCTTTTTTCGCAGGCTCTCATCACTCCTTTGAGGATTTTTTCTCTTGAGAATGGTTCTCTTCTTCCGTCTCTTTTGACCACGCTTATGTCAAACATTTCTGCCCGTTCATATGTTGTGAACCTTTTTGTGCATTTTGCGCATTCTCTTCTTCTTCTAATGCCGTCAGAATCCGGTGTTAATCTGCTGTCAAGAACATTGTTGTCAGTGTGCTGGCAAAATGGGCATTTCATCGTATCACATCTTTTTGTATCAGTTCACTCAAAATGACGATAAAACCACAACAGGTTGTGGTCATCGTCGGAGCAACATACTATAACTTGAAATGGTATTTAAACATTATCGCTCTTTAACATATATTCTGCCCAATATTTTTTCACTATGTTTGTTCTACTTTTTAGTGAAACAGATTCTGTTTTTCCGTCGATGAAAAAGTATTTAAGCTCCTGGTAAATTTTTTTCAATATATGCAAATCGAATTTGAAGCAAAGGTTTTGGACATCGACGTAGCCGAGATTCAGAAAAAGCTGGAAAAGCTTGGCGCGAAGAAAGAGCCTGAGGTTTTGATGCGCCGTTGGATTTTTGATAATCACAACCCTTCTGATGATAAGGAGGAATGGCTTCGTTTGAGGGATGATGGAAAGAAAGTTACTTTGACTTACAAGCACCATCATGGTTGCGGTGTTTGTGATACTGAAGAGCTTGAAGTTGAGGTTGTTGATTTTGAAAAGACCGCCGAAATTCTCTCAAATTTTTTCAAAAATAAGTATTATCAGGAGAATAAAAGGATTGTTTTCAACTTAAAGGATATCGAGTTTTGCATTGATTCCTGGCCGAAGATTCCTCCGTATCTGGAGGTTGAGTCATCAAGCGAGAAAAAAGTGAAGGAAGGATTGGCTTTGCTGGATTTGAAAAGTGATTCTAATCTGTCTGTCAGGAATATTTATTTCAAGTACGGTGTTGACTTGCATTCTTTTAAAGAATTAAAATTCTAAACCAGCACTGCGTTGACTGTTCCGTCTTGTCCTGGTCTTGAGGTAACTTTTGCTTTGCCTGCGTCTGTTGTTATGATTGTTCCTTTGACGATTATGTTTCGTCTGACGTAGTGCCTGTTTGCCTGGCATTCATCAACGGTCTTGACTGCTGCCTTGATGTATTTCTTTGTTTTTGGGTCGAGAACGTTCGCGAATTGTGCAACGAATACTTTCATTTTTCTTGAGTTTCCTTTTGTTCGGATGGTGTTGATTTTTTGTGTGCCGATTTTTGTCAGTGCTGGAAGCCTGCCTATTTCGTATTTTCGTTTGCCTCTGGCTGACTTGTAGATTCCGCCTGTTGGCTTTCTTCCCACTTGTCCTTTCTGTATTACTACCATAGTTCGTTGGTGGCTTCAAGCTATTTAAAAAGGTTTCTGTGAAAAGCTTTATATTGGACCGCGCCACTCCAACATATATGCGGGCTTGGCTGGTTTTGCTGCTGATTGTACCGTTCGTGTCAGCTTTAGTTATGGAAAATGCTGGTGTTGCAGGCGAGCATCCTGTTCTTTATGGTGATTTGATTGTTTATGAGCGCTCAGGCACTGTTTACATGTATGATCTTGCTGAGAAGGCTGAGAGCGAGATTGGCAAGGGCAGCAGTCCTTTTTTGTTTGGTTATACTGTGGTGTTTGAGACAAAAGAGGCAGATGTTGATTTGAATGATGATGGTGACGTGGAGGATACTGTCATTCAGTATGGGAATGTTCGTGACAAGACCATTTTCAGCACAAAAGCTGTTGGCCGTCATCCTAATGTGTTTTCTGACGTTATTGTGTTTTCCACAAAGGAGTCCGAGCTGGGTGTTGATTTTTCCAATGACGGTGATTTGGATGATGATGTTGTGCGCATGTATGATATTAAGAGTGGGGAAGTCAGCAATTTGAAGGCTGTTGGCGATTTTCCTGTGATGAACAAGCAGGCATTGATTTTTTTAACAGATGAAAAACAGCTTGGCACGGATTTGAATGCTGATGGTGACAAGCTGGACGTGGTTTTGCGTGTTTACGATACGGTGAATCATCAGGTTGCGAATACAAAGATTGTTGCTGGTCGTCCTGTGCTTGTTGCGGAATCCAATGATGCTGTGTTTTCTTCTGATGGAAAGCTTGTTGTTTTTGATGCAGTTGCCCAGCAGGGGCAGTTGACTGGCATCGAGGCAGTTAATCCTTCAATTTTTGGTGACGTTGTTGTTTTTGAGCAGGATGGTGATTTGTATGGTTTTTCTTTGAAGTCTAAGAGGTCTGCAAAGATGAACATTCTCGGCTCCCAGCCTTCCATTTTTGAAAGCACTGTTGTTTTTGTTTCTTCTGAAAAGGAATTGGGTGATTTGAACAATAACGGCAGAGCTGATGAATTTGTTATTCGTTATGCTAAAGAGGAAGATCTTGATGGCGACGGCGTTCTTGATTTTGTTGACAATTGTCCTGCTGTTGTTAATGTTGACCAGGTCGACTCGAACAACAATGGCGTTGGTGATGGTTGTGATAAGGAAACGAAATCAGTAGAGTCGGTCAAGGAAGATAAGGCTGAAGAAAAGATTGAAAGCAATGCAACTGAAAATGCAGTTTCTGAAAGCAGGGGAATCTCCTGGCACTGGTATCTTTTGATAATCCTGCTGCTGCCGTTTGCCTTCTTTGTCTGCAAGTTCGGCTATCGGTACTATAAAAAGCGCCAGAAATCGTTTGGTTTTT
>JAPLZR010000007.1 GCA_026394935.1 Candidatus Woesearchaeota archaeon | reverse complement strand
GTGCTGACGTGAGCGATATGCAACTTTCCCTTATAGCCAACTTCCTCAAGAGACTTAACAATCTGAACTTTACCATCCTCAGTCACCTGCCTACTCACTTCCACGGCAGCCCTTGATTTTTCAGCAACATCAAGAACGGTTTTATAAGAACTTGTTTCAACAATCTCAGGACGGCACAAAGCATTCCACGTTCCTGGATTATTAGGATCATACAAATCTTTTCTTATTTTTCTCTCATCCTCAAAATGACCAACAAGAACGCCATCAAAACCCTCCCGCACAAGAGTTTCAAACACTCCAATCTGCTCTTCTTTTTTGCCAATCAACAAATTACCAGTAGAACTGCCCCAATAAGCTTTAAGACCAACAATGCGAGGCTCTAACCGGGTAGCTTCAACAGCACGCTTCACCTGCTCAACATCAGGAGTCAGACCGATATGAACAAAGAACAAAACACGACTGTCTCTCGGCGCAAGAGAAAGATATCTCTGACAGGTTTCCAAATCAAGCAAAGGAGGACTGGTATTGGGCATGGCAGCAATAGCATCAAGACCGGCTGCTTCTGCAACCTCCAAAGAATGCTTAACTGTCTCTTTTACACTCTCGTCCCAATCCCTAGCGTGCCAATGAAAGTCTACAAACATAACTGCAGCTTAAACAAAGAAGTTTAAAAGAATTTAGATAAAGGATTATACGTATTCAGCAACAACATCAGCAATCTTCTTGCAGTTCTCCTGCGAAACAGTCAAATTGTACTGCTGAAGAGCAATCTTGACATCCTTTGCATTAGTTGGCATAACATCAATAATCTTGAAGAAATGAACATCACGCAAACGCGGAATGTCAAGCTTCAAAAGCTTGTCCAAAAGCTCCTTTGCCTTCTTCTCATCAAGAACATTCAAGCTTTCCAAATAATCAATCGTCTTCTGCGCACGGAAGCCAAGCTCCTTATCACGCGCCTTAATACGCTTAAGATCAGCATGCACCTGAGACGAACTTACCGGAACCTGTGAAATAATTTCTTGCGCCATTTTCACACCTTCTTCAAATGAACAGGATGAACGATAACCATCTTCGCCTTTCCGCCATCCTGAATCTTGAGCTCATAACAGTCACCGCGCTTGCCAATAACAGTTCCTGCCTTGCCGTGGAAACGGTGATGATACAGGTTGCACTGAATAGCAGGCTCTGCATTCAAGACAGCAATATCACCAACATTAAAAGGCATGAAAAATCTAGTAAGAGAAATCTTGCCTTTGGAGCGAGGCTCCTTGCAGAACACCCTGCGAGTACCAGCCCTTGAACCACCTAAACGCTTTGACATATTCTCGAGAGAAGACAAGGGATTTAAAAAGGTTTCTATATACGCAATCATCAAAAGGTTTAAATAATAGCGAGGCTCTTATCCATTCCAGAGTAAAAACAAAAAATGAGTCAGTGAGGTGTTGTGATATGACCTTTTTTTCGAAACTAAAAGAAAAATTTACAGGACCGAAATACGATGAGTTGGAACAGGAAGCAGGATACGTCGAACTTGAGAATGACGGCGAAGTATCAAAATCAAAAGTTCTTGTAAGACCATTCATGCTGGAAGACTTTGACGACGTAAAACCAGTGCTTGATTCCTTAAGAGAAGGATACACCATTGCGTTAGTCAACATCAAACCCTTGAAAGACAAGGATTTAGTGGAACTGAAAAGAGCAATAAACAAGCTCAAAAAAACAGCAGACGCAATAGAAGGCGAAATAGCAGGATTCGGAGACGACTTCCTTGTTGTCACACCGTCATTT
>JAPLZR010000032.1 GCA_026394935.1 Candidatus Woesearchaeota archaeon | reverse complement strand
TCCTGGGGCGAAGTTGTTGCTCCTTCCACTGTGAGAGGTCCTGTTCTTAATGTCAAGGATGACAGGTATGTTTTGGAGGACAAGGAGCGCTCAGTGAAATATGGTGTTGGTATCAATCCAAAAATTGGCGACAAGGTTGCTGTTCACTGGGGCGAATGCGTTCATATTCTTAACCAGCACCAATACGATAATCTTCAGAAGTACACTGAGAAAGTCATAAAAGCTGTTAACTCAATTTCTCTACCACAACGCCGAACTGAATGAGTACTTTGTCTCCTTTTTTGACTTTGATGTCTTTTGCTATTGCCTCGATTTTTTGGTGTCTGCACTCTACTGTTGCCTTTCCGTTTTTCACTTCCAGTACTTTTCCTTCTACTGCGAGGCACATTTTTCTGCTGGTTGATATTTTTGTATGTAAACTTCCAAATCTCCTACTGTTTTTATTTTGTCAAAGTCCTTATCTAGTATGAATATGTGCAGCTGTTCATCAATATTGAGCAGTAATTCAGTGCATGCCAGGCTGTCTTCAAGGATGTCTCGTATTTTATCTTTAGAAGTTATGCCTTTTTTGCGGTATTCGTCGTTAAGCAATGGCTTGATTATTTCCTGTAGTGTTGGGTTCATTTTGCGTAGTCCATGAATATGTCTTTTGCTTTCAGGAATTTTACCGTGCTGACTCCTGCGTTGCACCCGTCTCCGACGTTCTTTGCTATCTGCCTGCAGGCTCCCATGCAGTTGCCTGCTGCGAATATTCCTGGCACGTTTGTCATTCCGTTCTCGTCTGTTTTAATCAGTCCTTCTTTCAGTTCTATTCCGAGTTTTGATGCGAATGTTGTTGCTCCTGCTGTTCCGCAGGCAAGGTATGCTCCGTCAAATGCTTCTTCGCTGCCGTCTTCAAATGTTATTTTCTTGAGGAACTTGTCTGCTATAAACTCTTTGACTCGTGCGTTTTTGAGTTTTATCTTGTTTTTCTTCAGTTCCTGTTCGAATTTCTTGTTGAACGTGAACTTTGGTCCGTGTGATATTATTGTTACGTCTTTTGTGTAATTTGTGAGTTCAAGTGCGTCTTCTGCTGCGTAGTCTCCGTTGCCTATGACTGCGAGTTTTTTCCCTTTGTACATTGGTCCGTCGCAGTTCGGGCAGGTGTGCACTCCTTTGCCGAGTAGTTCTTTTTCTCCTTTGATGCCTGCCCATTGTATTGGTATTCCTGTTGCGATGATTATTGCTTTTGCTTCGTGTTCTTTATCTGAAGTTTTGACTTTGAATCCTTTTTTGATATCGACAACTTCGTCTTCTATTATTTCTGCTCCCCATTTTTTTGCCTGTTTGGCTCCGAGTTCTAGCAGTTTTTTGCCCTTTATTCCTTCTGGGAATCCGAAGTAGTTGTATATGTCGTGTGCGTAAATCAGCTGGCTTTTCTCTGTTCTTCCGATTACAAGCGTTTTCAGCTGTGCTCGTGCTGTGAAAATAGCTGCAGAAAGTCCTGCCGGTCCTTTTCCGATTATTATTACGTCGTATTTCACGCTAATTTGCAGCCGGTTTTCTGGCTTAGTTCTTCCAGCGGGATTGCTCCTGACATTTTTTCTCCGCTGATGTCCCATGTCGGGTATCCTGTTATGCCTGCGAATTTGCACGCGTCTGTCTGTCCTTGTCCGTCTGGTGTTGCGCATTCAATGTAGTTTACGTACTGTATGCTGTCTCCGAACATTTTTTTCTGGTTTTGGCAGTGTCCGCACCAGCTTGCCCCATAGAACGTTGCTCCTTTTGCTGTCAGGCATTTGGCAAAATCGTCCATATCTGATGCTGGTGTTGCTGTTGCTATTATTTTGTCTTTGAAGAATGCGAATGCTAGTACTACGATCACTAATGCCGCAATAATCAATATCATGTTCTTTTTCATTGGTTTCACCTGTTCGTGTCTGTTTTCTTAGTGTATTTAAATCTTATGAGTTTAGTACATAAAAGATTATAAGTGGGTCATTTTTTCTGTTTTTTTATGGTAACCATCAATTTTTTGGAGAATTTTGATTTATTTCAGCATTTGGATGAAATAGTGCATATCCGCAGCAGGAGAGGTGCTATCGAGGATATTTTAAAGAACAGCGATATTTCCAAAGTTCTGCCTGAAGGCGCAGTTTTGCTGCCTGATGACAGGATTACTGCTGAAAACCCCGACCCTTCTCTATGTCCTCGTCTGAGTGTTCCTTTTGTTGTTGGGTGCAAATATTATGTGAAGGGCGAAAACCACAATTCTCTTGCCTACTTTTTGGCAGCAGTTAAGGTTGGTGATGAGGAAAAACTGCTTCTTTCCAAAACGCTTAATCGCGGTTCTGAGCTCTGTTGTTCGTCTAAGAAAGAGATGATTCTTCCTGAAGACGTGATGATGCTAACTGCAGGTGCTGAATATTTAAATGTCGGCTGATTTATCCTTCTGTATGCTTAATGCAAGAAAGAGGTCTTCTCATAAGGGCGACAATGGTGTAGTTCTTGTTATCGGCGGTAGTGAAGACTATATTGGTGCTCCTGCTTTGGTTGGATTGTCTGCTCTTGCCGTTTTGCGTTCTGGTTCTGACTTGGTTTATGTTGTTGCTCCTGAGAGGGTTGCCTGGGCAATCAACCGTATTTCTCCTGATATCATCACAAGAAAGATCAAGTGCAAGAATTTCAGTGTCAAGAACGTTAAGGAAGTTTTGAAGCTTGCAAAAGCTGCTGATGTTGTTGAGATGGGTAATGGAATTTCTCTTGAATCAAAGGAGTTTATGCTGCAGATAATCAAAAAAGTGAGCAAGCCTTTGGTCATTGATGCTGGCGCACTAAGAGTCATTCGCTTGCAGGACGTTAAAAACGCTGTTCTTCTGCCTCACGCTAAGGAGTTTGAAGCTCTATTAAAAAACAGCAAACTGACAGAAAAGTCTGTTCAAGAGCATCTTGGCAGTAATGTTCTTGTGATTAAAGGTCATCCGAATACGATTATAATGTCTAAGAATAAAACTGCCGTTAACACTTCCGGCAATGCTGGTATGACTCACGGCGGTACTGGTGATGTGTTGGCTGGCATTATAACAGGGCTGATAGCCCAGGGCAATGACCCGTTCACTTCTGCAAGAATTGCAGCTTACGTTAATGGAAAGGCTGGTGAACTGTTGTACAAGAAGCTCGGTTTTGGTTATCTTGCCAGTGATTTAGTTAAAACTTTTCCAATTATATTAAAGAAATATCAAAAAATAATAAAATAAAAAAATTTACTTCTTAACTTGCCAGTTCCATATTGCTGCAAATGCGTATCCGAAGATGTAGCCGAACACGAATGTTGCGACCACAAGTAATACTGCAGACATTAAATGGAAGGGCAGTATTGTAAACGACATTCCTATTCTGTGCAGTCCTAGTATCCAGTCAATGAATTTTTGTACTCCTGATTGTGTTATCAGTATTGCTATTGACCATACCAGGTGGAATAGTGCCAGAAAACAGCCGAATACAAGACCTACTTTTTTTGCTTCCAATTTGGCCATATTATCACCTCAAATACTGTTAAGTGAGCTTGAGAATTAAACCTATGGACTGTACTGACTGTACTGTCGTACTTTACCCGCACTTTCCTTCGTATGGTATTATCCATTTCTGTCCTGCGAGTGTTTGGAGTTGTTGTACAGAATTATAGCTTGCTTGCGTGTTTGGGTTGACTGCTGGCAGTGGTTGTGCTGCGCTCATGTTGCAGTTTCCTGTTGCGCAGTCTAGTCCTGTCCAGCAGGAATTGTATGTTGGCTGTCCTGATGGCGGGCAGGGGTTGCATTTTCCTCCGCAGTCCAGGTCGCTTTCGTCTCCGTCCCATTGGTTGTTTGTGCAGTATGATGGTCTTGGCGGCGGTATTAGTAATTGGCAGAATGCATTGCACGTTTGAGTGTTTGGCGGCTCGCATTGTTCTCCTGGTTCTATCAATGCATTTCCGCATGCAGGTCCTGTTGGAACTGGTGGGAGTGTTATGTTGACTGATGGAGTTGGAGCGGGTGCAGGAACTGGCGCAGGCAGTGTCGTATTGAGTGTTGGAGTTGGTGTAGGAGTAGGTGTCGGCGTTGGAGTGGTTGTTGGCGCTGGTGTCGGTACAGGCACTGTTATTGGTGGTGCGCTTATCGTTACTGGCTTTGTTTCTGTCTTTATTGCTTTCAATAGTTTTTCTTTTTGTATGTATCCTATGTCTCCTTCTGCATCTTTCAGTAAATATTGTTTTTGTGCTTCTATCCATTCTGCTGCTATTGCTCTTTTTTCTCCTGCTTCTGTTGTGACTGATGGCTGTGTTTTCACCCAGCCTTTCACTATCTGCTCTTCTGTTGCAGGTTTTTTTGGATAGAATAGGAATATTGCGAATAGTATGAACAGAATTGCTATTATTGCAAGTGTGCTCTTTTTCATGTTTTTTTACTTTCAATCAGAATTATTTAAGCTTTTGCTTTGGTTGAATAATCCAAGGTGATTACTTTTGGCTGTAATCCTAGGCCTTTCAGGACTTTGTCGTCTTCGATTTCTGTTGGAGCTCTTGCTATGTTGCTTTGTATTAGGGCGAATTCGTCCCAATATTGTCCGTTTTTGGTTCTTGACAGTTTTGTCAATCTTTCTGTGATGTGGTTTTGGAGGGCGTGATCTCCTTCAATGAGGGGATGTACGAAGTGTACGTAGAATATTCCTGTTATGTTTCCTTCACTCATTTTTACATAATATATTGGCAGTGTTGTATTTTCTCTTCTTCTTTTGTCTGCTCTTAGAGAGATTGGTAAGAATACGTTGTTATATCTTTCCTTGTATTCTGGTATTAATGTAACTGTTTTTCTATCGTCATTGAAATGATCTCTTCCTGCCTCTTCTGCAATTAATATTGATTCTATGCGCTTGCCTTCTGAAACTAATTGGTCTAGTGTGTCGCTGAATTTAAAGTAGTTTCGTCTGCCTTCTTTATTTTCTATTGCCTTTTGTAATTGAGCTGCGAGTGAGAGATACGATTCTTTTTGATTGCGCAACTCTTGGGCCATTGTTGTTTCATTCCAGTCTGCATGTGGGTTTTCGGTGTGAAATTTTGTATAGTCTATAGAATGTGCTGTTAGGTATGCTTTGAAGGAGTGTTCTTTTTGTTGGAGTAGTGTTCTTTCTTTTTCGCTTAATTTCTGCCAGTCTAGTGCTGCGTCAACAAAAATTCCGTGAATGCCATTTGGCACTTCAAGTCTTAAGCGGCGTATGTCATCTGGTGATATGTCCATAACGTTTTTTTTTAAATCAGCTATTATTTAAATCTTTACTCTGGAGTAGTATAGAATTACGCTGCTTTTGCTGTTTTCTTTACGATTTTTTCTTCAACTAGTATCTGGCAGCTGCACGGGAGCTTGTATGATGCTCTTTTCATTGCTTTTCGTGCCAGTATTACGTGTTCTTTTAGTGT
>JAPLZR010000020.1 GCA_026394935.1 Candidatus Woesearchaeota archaeon | reverse complement strand
GAAAAGAGATGAAATATCTGTTGTTTTTGTTGTTGGCGCCGGTTGTTTTGGCGTGTGTTGTGCCTCAGGACGGCATGAAGATAGGCAAATCTGCAGACTTTTGCACTGATGTTTTTTATCTTAACAATGGCGTCGTCATTTCAGGCAATGATATCGTCATTAATTGTAATGGTGCTGTTTTAAAGAGCTGGTCTGGCGGCAGGGGCATTACTATAGAAAATGCGGTTAATGTTACTGTTAATTCCTGCAGGATTTTGAATTATAATGTTGGCTTCTTTGTCAAGAATTCTTCAAAAGTTTTTTTGAATGACAATCATTTGGTGAAGAATAAGGTTGGCGCCCGTTTTGTGAATGTTTCTGACAGTGCAACTTTTAATCATGATGTGAGTTTGCAGCTGCCTTTTGAAGTTTTTGACAGTGTTAATAATGTTTTTTCATTGACGAACAAGGTTGTCAACGGCAAGTTTTGTTCTTTGAATTTTTGTAATGAGCGTCGTGATGCTGTATTCTTGTTTGTTTCTCCAAGAGCTACAGATGAGCAGATGAGTTCGTGGCTGTTTGGCAGTCTTAAAACTGCTGCCCGTCTTAGAAGCTGGGTTTTCGGCTCTGTTTAGCAGGGCGGTATTCTTTCCAGTGTTATTGCGCCTTGTGCGCATATTGCAACGTTTTTGCCTGTCCAGATTTTTGGTGTGAGCTTGACCTGCATTATTGGCGAGATTGCAGTGTTGTATGGTATTGCTGCTTTTGCCGCGTTTGATTTCAGCAATGGTTCTGTTAGGATTTCTTCTTTTACTTCTACTCCGTTTTCTCCTGCTATTCTTGCGTGGATGTTATAAACGTCCATGTCTGGTCCGTTGTCCATCCATAGTTGTATTCCTTCTGGCCCAAAGCATGCTTGTTCTTGTCCTGCTATTCGCATTATGGATATTTTTGCTGCATCACAGCCTGATTTTACTTCTGCTGTTCCTTGGACGAATTCTGCTTTTTGTTCTATGTAATCTTCTCCCCAACTCATGACTAATGCTCCGAGACCCACTGAGAACGCCACTAATAGGATTGTTGCGACTAAAGGAGTGATTGCTTTTCGTGATGCAAATAGCCTCATGTATTCACCTTTTTTTAGTATTCATATTTTACTTCATTTAAATAGTTTTTGGTGGTATATTTTTATAGATAGGACAATTTTCCGTATTTATGGATGAAGAAGAGCCTCAGCAGTGTGTTTTCTGTCATATTGCTTCTGGCAAGATTCCTGCCAAGAAGGTGTATGAGGACGATAGGGTAACTGTTGTTCTTGACATTAATCCTGCAACTCCGGGTCATTTGCTGGTCATTCCTAAAGAGCACGTTTCTGTCATGCCTCAGATGTCTGAGGACCTTGTTGCTTATATGGGTATGATTTCCAAGCAGTTGAGTCATGCTTTGATTCGTGCTTTGAAAATTGAGGGTACTTCTATTTTTGTTGCTAATGGTGTTGCTGCTGGTCAGCGCGCTCCTCATTTCCTGCTTCATATTATTCCTCGCAGTCCTAATGATGGTGTTGCTTTGCAGTTATTGCCTGGCAAAATTGATGAAAAAACTATGAACGAGGTTGTTGCCAAGCTTGCTCCTGCTGTTGGAAAGCAGTTTGGTGTTGAGGTTAAACTGCCAAAAACTGAGAAGCCGGTGAAAAAAAGTGAGCCTGAAGCTCCTGTGAAGGGCAATCTTGACGCGATTGCTGATTTGTTGGCAGGTGGAAAATGAGCGAGTGCACTTTTTGTTCTCTGATTCAGAAGAAAGCGAATATGTTGTTTGAGGACGAGAAGCTTTTTGCAATGTTTTCTCCTGAGCCTTGTGTTCCTGGTCACGTTATTGTTCTTCCTAAGTCCCATTCTCCTATTCTTGAGACTGTTCCTGATTTTGTTGTTGCTGACCTGTTCAAGGTTGCGAACAAGGTCGGTATTGCGATTTTTGAGGGTCTTGGCGCTCAGGGAACTAATATTGTTGTTCAGAATGGTCCTTCTGCCGGTCAGAAGCATAATCATACTATGGTTCACGTTCTTCCCAGGTTTGAGAATGATAAGGTTCCTGTCGGCTGGACTCCCAAGCCTGCGTCTGAGGAGGAATTGTCTGATTTGGAAGGAAAAATTAAGGACGAGACGAAGAATGTCGGCATTTTTGAGAAAGAAAAGGAAAAGCCTGTTGAGCTTGAGCGTCCTAAGGAGATTAAGGAAGATAAGCGTCTTAAGGCTTTAAGAAGGATTCCTTAGAACTAATTCTTGCGACATTGTGAGGATGAGAGAAGAGTCTTAAACATGCGAACAACGTGAGCATTTATTATATTGCTTCTCGAATCCGAATCGCGAAAATAGTGATTTTCGGGAACTCGAAAAACCAACGGTTTGTTCGAGTCTAGGAGCAATTTTGATCAAACCAACGCCGAACTTGTTCGGCGGGGTCTCAAAGAACTTTGTTCTTTGAAACTTTCTGAAAGTTTGGCGTTGAGAAGAATTCCTTAGAATTCTATAACTCGAATACTTTTGTCTTTAGTGTTTTTAGTATTATTGCAACGATTGAGAACATTGTTAGAAGTCCCATCATGACTATGAATTCGTATTCTAATACCATATCGCGTTATTTATCTTTGCCTCTTTTAAAGCTTTGTCGTAACACTTAAGTTATTATTGCAAATATCATGTTGTTGAATGCCAGTGTTATTATGAATGCTATCAGGAATGCTGGTGCGAACGGCAATCCGTATTTGACCAGTACTTTGTCGATTTTCTTTTGCGCGTACAGTTTTTGCAAAAGTGCTACCTGTGGTTTTTCCAGTCCTAATTTTGGCGGCATTAGTTTTTCTTTTCCGTATTTTACCGGCTCTACTAGCCAGTCTCCTTCTGTGAGCTTGTCTGGTGTTACCCATTTGTGCATGCTGCTTAGTTCTGTGCTTTTGATGAAGATTGTCAGGTAGCAGAGAACATATCCGATCAGTGCTAAAGATATGAGTTCAAATCTGACGTTGGTCATTATGAATGCCGCGATTAGCAGTATTCCCGTGGTGAAAAGAGTGATTATTCTCAGTTTTTTGTACTTGTTTTCGTTTCTTGTTTCCTTGAATTTTTTCAGGAATGCTTTCGCGTTTTTTATTGCGAGCATTGCTGTCCACAGCAGCCCCCATGCTCCTCCGATGAATACCAAATTTATCAGGAAGCTTGTGCCGAATGCGAGTTTGCTTGGCTCGAATCCAATCAAAGCTCCTAATGCCATGAGTAGTTTTGCGTCTCCTCCTCCCCATTGTCCTGTGTAAAACATTAAACAAGCTAATCCGAATGCTATTGCAAATCCTATGATGCTCGAAGTTATCGGCCAGTAATTCCATTGCTGTAAAGAGAATATCAAATGTATGCCAAGTCCTGCTGCCATTCCTGCATAGTTCAGCCAGTCAGGCACTTCCAGTATCCGCAGGTCAACGTATGCTGCTATTATTAGTACAAACAATGAAACGATAATTAGGGTTAGTGCGAGCATTATGTTTTTGTTTTGCAAGTATATTATTAATGTTTGCACAGGGAAACCTTTATAAACAACCCTCAGAAATTTCAGTATTAACCTATGATTGATGAGGCCGAATAGGCTGAATGAGGGAGATTATTCTCCTGGAGGAATCATTTTATGGCAGACGAGTTAATACAAAAAGCATTGGAAGCGATTGAGGTTGCTAAGAATACTGGCAAGATTAAGAAGGGAACTAACGAGGCTACGAAGGCTTTGGAGCGCGGCACTGCTAAATTGGTAGTGTACGCAAAGGATGTTCAGCCTGCTGAGATCGTTATGCATTTGCCGATTATCGCAAAGGAAAAGGGCATTCCGTGCATTCAGGTTAACAGCAAGGAAGAGCTTGGCACTGCTGCAGGTATTGCAGTTCCTACAAGCGCGATTGCAGTTATTGCAGAGGGCGATGCTAAGAAGTTGATTGAAGAATTAAAAATCAAGTTGAGTTGAGATTATGGGAGACGTTAAGAAAAAGGTTGTGGAATCCGCGCCTCAGGAAACAAGGGGTCAGCCGAAATCAGAGGGTGGTGTTGTTAACTTTAGTTTTGCTGTTCCTGCCCGTATTGAAGAGATTATTGGCAGGACTGGTACTAGAGGTGAAGCAGTCCAGGTTCGTTGCCGTGTTTTGGATGGCAGGGACAAGGATAAGGTTTTGAGAAGAAACGTTAAGGGTCCTGTTCAGAAGGATGATTTGTTGATGCTCAGAGAGACTGAAATTGAGGCAAGGCCTTTGAGCAAGTCTAGCGGAAGGGGTGGTGGCTGATGGCTAAGTGCACTTTTTGCAAGGCTTCGATTGAGCAGGGTACTGGCACTATGTATATCAAGAAGGACGGCACTATTTTCAATTTTTGTTCTATGAAGTGTGAGAAGAATTTGCTTAAGCTTGGCCGCACTCCGAGGTATATGAAGTGGACTAAGGCTTTTGAGAAAGGAGGCGTTAAGAAATGATTGAGAAAACTCTTGTCTTGTTAAAGCCTGATGCTGTTCAGCGCGGCTTGATTGGCGAGATTATTTCCCGCTTTGAGCGTGTTGGCTTGAAGATTGTTGGCATGAAGCTTGTTCAGGTTGATCCTGAGCTTGCGAAAAAGCACTATGCTGATGCGCTTATTCCTATTGTCGGCGGCAAAACAAAGAAGGATTGGGATGCTTATGGAATCAAATATACTGAAAGTGTTGAGGAGATAGGCAGGATGATTATTGATGCTACAAGAAAATTCATTCAGCAGGGTCCGGTTGTTGCGATGGTTCTTGAGGGCTTGCACGCAGTTGAAATTGTTAGAAAACTGGTTGGCACTACAGGACCTAAAGACTCGCCTCCTGGCACTATCAGGGGTGACTATGCACATTTGAGCTTGGGTTATGCATCTACTAAAAAGAAAGGGGCTGCAAACCTGATTCACGCTTCAGGAACTTCAGAAGAAGCGAAGAAAGAGATTGAACTCTGGTTCAAGAAATCCGAGTTGTACGCGTATTCGTCGGTGCATGACGTGCACGTCTTGTACGCACCATACGATTTGTAAAATGGCAATTGAAGAGTCTCGTGTTGAGCGCATGAAGCGCATGTCGAAAATTCATGAGCAGATTAGGAATATTGCCACCTCGGCTCACATTCATCATGGTAAGACTGCTTTTACTGATAACTTGCTTGCCGCTGCTGGTTTTATGGCTGAAGCTGCTGCTGGTGAATTGGACAAAGGTATGGTGACTTGGCAGCACCTTGATGAGCAAACGAGATTGTTGACTGTTGATTCTGCAAACGTTTCAATGGTTCACGAGTCTCAGGGCAAGGAATATTTGATTAATCTTATTGATACTCCTGGTCACATTGATTTTGGCGGTAACGTTACAAGAGCTATGCGCGCAGTTGATGGTACTGTTGTTCTGGTTTGTGCTTCTGAGGGTATTATGCCTCAGACTGAGACGGTTCTTAAGCAGGCATTAAGAGAGCGTGTCAAGCCTGTTTTGTTCATTAACAAGGTTGACCGTCTTATCAAGGAGATGCAGTATACTCCTGAGCAGATGCAGAAGCGTTTTGTTGAGATTATTACTGAGTTTAACAAGTTGGTTGAGCAGATTGCTGAGACTGATTGGAAGCAGAAGTGGAAGGTTAACATTCAGGATGGCAGTGTTGCTTTTGGCAGTGCGCGTGATAATTGGGCTCTGTCTCTTCCTTATATGCAGAAGAAGAATGTTAATTTTAAGGATATTTTGAAGATTTATGAATTGACTGATGAGGAGCAGGAGAAGTTTATTCGGGAGAAATGCCCGCTTCACGAGGTTATTCTTGATATGGTCATTAAGCATTTGCCTAACCCGAAGGAATCTCAGGCTTATCGTATTCCTAAGATTTGGAAGGGCGATCTTGAATCTCCTTTGGGCAGGTCTTTGATTACTTGCGACCCGAATGGCAAGGTTGCTTTCTGTATTACGCGAATTTTGATTGAGCCTAAGTCTGGCAGGGAGGTTTCTGCTGGCAGATTGTATAGCGGCACTATTCATGATGGTTTGCCTGTTTATTTGAATAATGCGAAGCAGTTCCAGAAGGTTTCTACTGTTTTCATGTATCAGGGAATCAAGACAGAGATTATGGAATCAGTTCCTGCTGGCAACATTCTCGCTATTGCAGGTATTTCCGGCACTGCTGGAGAGACTATTACTTTGGAGCCTGACCAGCCGTTTGAGGAATTGAAACACATTTTTGAGCCAGTTATTACTAAAGCTATCCAGCCTGAAAAGCCTCAGGACTTGTCTAAACTAGTTGAAGTTCTGAAAAAGGTCGCTAAAGAAGATCCGAGTATCAAGATGGAAATCAATTTGGAGACTGGCGAAAACTTGATGCATGGTATGGGTGAGCTTCATCTTGAGATTATTGAGAACAGAATTGTTACTGAAAAGGGCGTGAAGATTAAGACTTCTCCTCCGATTGTTACTTATCGTGAGACTATTGCCAAGAAGTCGCCTGAGTGCGAGGGTAAGACTCCGAACAGGCATAACAAGTTGTGCTTTATTGTTGAGCCTTTGGAGCCGCAAATCCGTGAATTGATTGTTAGCGGTGAGATTTCTGAGGGCAGGATTAAGAAGAAGGATTTGGTTTTGCGTGACAAGCTTGTTGGAGCCGGCTGGAAAAATGATACTGCTTTGTCTGTTAAGGATATTTATCACGGCAATATTTTCATGGAGGACACAAGGGGCATTGTTCAGCTTCCGGAATGTATTGAATTGATTATGGAGGGTTTTGAGCAGGTCATGGACGGCGGCCCTCTTGCGCGTGAGCCTTGTGTTGGCATTAAGGTTACTTTGGTTGATGCAAAGCTTCACGAGGATGCTATTCACCGTGGTCCTGCCCAGATTTATCCTGCAGTTCGTGAGGGTATCAAGCTTTGTGTGATGAATGCGAACCCTGTCATGTTTGAGCCTATTCAGACTCATTTGATTGAAGCTCCTATTGAGTTTACTGGCGATATTACCAAGCTTGTTATGAACAAGCGCGGTCAGGTTTTGGAGCTTACTCAGGAGGGCGTTCTTTCTTTTGTGAAAGCCAAATTGCCTGTTGCTGAGATGCTTGGCTGGAGCAGTGATTTGCGTTCTGCTACTGGCGGCCGAGGAAGTTCTTCGCTTATGGACCAGTGTTTTGAAAGGTTGCCTGCTGAATTGCAGAACAGGATTATTCAGCAGATTGTCCAGAGAAAAGGGCTTACCGCAGGAATGCTTGGTGCTTGATTTTTTTATCTTTTTTTATTCCGCATACTTTCCAAGCCAAACCGTATAAGTGTTTTTGTCGTATCTTATCTTGTAATAATCTGGCGGCAGATAGATTTTTTTTGTTTCGAACGGAATTATTCTGATGTCTGGTCCTCTTTTGCTTTTGATGATTAAAGTGTAGCTTTTTCTCGTTAGGTGTATTCCGTCCAGGTTTATGCCGTAGCATCCTTGCGAGGTCCATCTTGCCGTGCTCGATCCCACGTTTAATGGGTCTTCAAGAAATCGTTCTTCTGTTTTTATTGTCTGTCCCAGGTATATGTGCGGGAATGAGATTCTTTCTCCCCAGCTTACTTGTTCGGATGGAGGGTAGATTGCTTTGGCTTGAACAATTGGAATAAGAAGAAGAATCAGAAAAAAAAGCCGTTTCATTGACTTCAAAGTCAGTATTCAATTTTTGCAGTGGAATATTTGGGGTCAAATATTAGCTGGTATGTTTTGCCTCCAATGGTTATTTTTCCAGCTCCTTTTGCGTCATAGTTCATTGCGAACCTTTCTGCTTTTCCCTTGCACCTGTCAACGAACATTATCTTTTTTGCAGCCTTGTCTATTTTTTCAACGCTTAGAACGTGTCGTGCTCCGTCTACTGTTCTTGTGAACGAAGTTGCTATAATTCTTACTGACTGGTATCGTATGTCATTTGTTTTTTTTACTGTCAGAACCGGCGCTCCTCCTATCTGTGTTACTTTTGCTTGCGCGATTGGTACTAGCAGCGCTATGCAAAGCAATATAAAGAGCAATTTTTTCATTTGGTCACCTCTTTTTTTTTATTGTTCGTCTTTTATGCTTTCCCTATTAAAATTTTATGGTCTTTTGTCTACTCAAAACAGAAACGTTTATAAATACCTGCTTGACTTTTTTAAATGACCTATTGTAATATTCAAGAGGAGGGGTACATATGGCAAAAGGAAAACCACACATGAATATCGTATTCGTTGGTCACGTTGACCACGGAAAGTCCACAACAGTCGGTAGAATGTTGTATGACTCCGGTACTATCGATGAGCAGACTATGCGTAAGCTTAAGGAGAAAGCTGAAGAGCTCGGAAAGGGTGGATTCGAGTTTGCTTTCGTCATGGACAACTTGAAGGAAGAGCGAGAGCGTGGTGTCACGATTGACTTGTCTCACAAGAGGTTCCAGACTCCGAAGTTTGATTTTACTATAATTGATGCTCCTGGGCACAGGGACTTTATCAAGAACATGATTACTGGCGCTTCGCAGGCAGATGCCGCAGTGCTGGTCATTGGTTCTGAAGGAGTTCAGGCTCAGACGAAAGAACACGCTTTCTTGTGCAAGACGCTTGGCGTTCAGCAGATTATTGTTGCCTGCAACAAGCAGGACTTGAACAAGTATGACCAAACAAAGTTTGAAGCTACAAAGAAGGCAGCTCAGGACTTGTTGAAGTCTGTTGGTTACAAGATTGATGAAGTTCAAGTTATTCCAATAGCTTCTTACCCTGGCGAGAACGTTGTTAAGCAATTGGGCAACATGCCGTGGTACAAGGGACCGAGTTTGATGGCTGCTTTGGACAATTTGAAAGAGCCTGTTAAGCCGACTAACTTGGCATTGAGGCTTCCTATCCAGGACGTTTACAATATTACCGGTATTGGAGTTGTTCCTGTTGGTAAGATTGAGACTGGTATTATGAAGGTTGGCCAGAAGGTCATCATTATGCCTGGAAGAACCGGAGCAGGTATTACTGGCGAGGTTAAATCCATCGAGATGCACCACGAGCAAATGCAGGAAGCAGGGCCTGGTGACAACGTTGGTTTCAACATCAGGGGTGTTGAGAAGAAGGACATCGCAAGAGGAGACGTTATTGGTCCTATTGACAACCCGCCTACTGTTGCTACCGAGTTTACTGCTAACGTTATTATCTTGAACCATCCGACTGTTGTGACTGTTGGTTACACTCCTGTGTTCCACATTCACACTGCTCAGGTTGCGTGCCAGATTATCGAGATTATCAAGAAGATTAACCCGGCTACTGGTGAAGTGCTTGCAGAGCACCCGGACTTCGTCAAAAACGGAGATGCAGCTGTGTTAAAGATTAAGCCTATGCAGCCTCTGGTTATTGAGAAGGTCAAGGAATTCCCGCCTTTGGGCAGGTTTGCCGTGCGTGACTCTGGTAACACTGTTGCTGCAGGCATGTGCATTGACTTGGTCAAGAAATAAATTTTTTTATTTTACTTTACTATGCAAAAAGCAAGAATCAAACTGGCGAGTATTGACATTGACAAGTTGAATCAAACTTGTGCTTTTATTAAAGATATTGCCGATAAGACAGGGGTTGATATTAGAGGTCCTATTCCTCTGCCTACCAAGCGTTTGAAGCTTACAACAAGAAGGTCGCCTTGCGGGCAGGGTTCTGCCACGTTTGAGCGTTATGAGATGCGTATTCATAAGCGCTTGATTGATTTGGGTCTTGACGAGCGCGCTTTGAGGCTTGTTATGCGCGTGCCAATACCAGAAGGATTGAATATTGAAATCGAAATGATTGATGTTTAAGTGCTTGTTCTCAAGAATTTATTCGAAGAATGTCATTCCGTATATGATGGCTATTCCAAGCAGGAAGTAGAATAATTGTATGACTGCTTTTTTCAGGTTTCTTTCTTTGTGCAGTTCTGGGAGCAGGTCTGCGCTCGCTATGTAGATGAATCCTCCTGCTGCGAATGGCACGAGTATCGCGCTGATGTTTTGTATTCTGGTGCTGAAGAAATATACTGCTAGTGCTCCAAGCACTGCTGTTAGTGCGCATAAGAAGTTGAAGAATAGTGCTTTTTTTCGTGAAAGCCCGCCATAAATGAGTATTCCGAAGTCTCCGAGTTCTTGTGGTATTTCGTGGAGTAGGACTGCTACTGTTGCTGCTATGCCCACCTGTATGCTTGAAAGGTAGGCTGCTGCTATTATCATTCCGTCAACGAAATTGTGAACTCCATCGCCGAACAGGTTCAGTAATGCCATTGGTGCCTTGTGTTTGCGTTCGTGGTGGTGATGGTGTCCGTAATGGCAGTGGTACCAGAACAGGAATGTTTCTAGAACGTAAAATACCACGACTCCAACAAGCGCATAGACGAGTACTGGACCTCCGTTGTTTTCTAGTGCTTCTGGAAGCAAATCAAGGAATGCTGCTCCTAGCAGTGCTCCTGCTGCAAAGCTTACCAGCCCGAATAATATTTTTTCAAGAAATTTTGGTTTAAGAAAAAGAGTTATGACGCCAACAAATGCTCCAAGGCTTACTAAAAATACTGATATGAGTATGTATGCTAAAATCATCATCTTCATAATTGAACTTTTTATTTATAAAGCTTTGCCTGTGCAAAAGATTAAATATCCCTGCTCGTCATTTTCTTTTATGGAAGAAGTTGATGTTGTTGACGCGCACGATAATGTTGTTGGAAAGGCAAAAAGAGAGGAAGCGCACAGGAAGGGTTTGCTGCATCGTGTTGTTTTCGTAATGTTATTTGATGCTGATGGTCGTTTGTATGTCCAGCAGCGTTCTCTTAAGAAGGATTTGTATCCGGGTTTTTTTGAAGGTTCACTGTCAGGTCATGTTTTGAGTGGCGAGTCTTATATGGAGGCTGCTGAGCGTGAATTGCACGAGGAATTGGGCGTGTGTGTTTCTCCAAGGCATTTGAAGGATATTGTTTTATTCGGATTTCACGACGATGAAGAGCGCGTTCTTGTAAGGTTGTTTGCTGTGAAGGATTTCAAATGCGGTGTAGAGCCTGATACTGAAGGGGAGGTTAAGTCCGGCGAGTTTTGGGCTTGGAAGAAGCTGGAATTTGAGTTGAAAGGTAAAAAATTGTTCCATCCTTTGTTCAGGAAGGCTCTTGAGGAGTTTAAGGCAGTGAAGGAAAAGGCAGTGGAGTTCGTGAAATTGTGAGGGTTGTTGTTATTGGAGGCGGCACTGGCAGTTTTACTGTTCTGCGCGGTTTGAAGAGCAGGGTGGAAGAGCTTTGTGCTGTTGTTTCCATGTTTGATTCTGGCGGGAGTACTGGCTTGCTTAGGGACGAGTTTGGCATTCTTCCTCCTGGTGATGTCAGGAGGTGTCTTGTTGCTTTGGCTGATGAGAATGACATTTTGCGTAAGTTGTTTATGTATCGTTTTGACGAGCATAGCAGTCTTAAAGGGCATTCGTTTGGAAACCTTTTCTTGACTGCGTTGACAGAAGTCACAGGCAGCGAGAAGCCATTCGTCAGGCTTCCAAAATTTTGCGTATTCACGGCAGGGTGCTTCCTGTTTCTTTTGATAACTGCAACGTTGTTGCTGAGTTGGAGAATGGCGTGAAAATCATGGGTGAAACGAATATTGATGTTCCTCGTCATGATCCTAATTTGCGTATTGTTAAAGCTTGGCTGGAGCCTTCTGCTAGTGCCAGTTCTGATGCTGTTGATGCCATTTTGAAAGCTGACCTTGTTGTTCTTGGTCCTGGTGATTTGTTTTCCAGTATTATTCCTAATTTGCTGGTTAAGGGCATTCCTGAGGCTTTGAAGAAGTCTAAAGCTAAGAAGGTGTACGTCTGCAATTTGATGACTAAGCATGGCGAGACTACGAGTTTTAAGGCTTCTAACCATTTGAAGGAAATCATCAAATATGGCGGTTGTCCTGATGTTATCGTCTGTAATTCTTCTAAAGGCAGTTCTTTCTTGCTTCAGAAGTATGCTTCGCAGAACCAGTTTCCTGTGATTGTTGATGGAGAGGAAATTGCTAAGCTGAACGTGAAATTGGTTCAGGCTGATGTTATGTCTGCTCCTGAGCTTATCCGTCACGATAGTGAGAAGCTGGCTGAACTGCTGTTAAAGCTTTAATCACGCAGCCGCCCGGATTACTCGACGAACGAAGTTCGCCGAGTTCCCGCGGAACTTCGTTCCGCGTGATGAACCGGGATTCCGGTTCAAATCCCCTCTGAAACAACATTAAGGACTTCGTCTTTAAACACGCAGCCGCCCGGATTTGAACCGGGATATCCTTGCGGAAACGGGTTAGCTTGTTCTTATTCAAGACCCGCGCAGTACCAGGTTGTGCCACGGCTGCAAGTTATGTGGCGTCGTAGCAAGACCCGCGCAGCGTCAAACACGCGTTAGCTGTTTGACGGCTGGGAAACGCAGTTTCCCAGATGCCAGGTTGTGCCACGGCTGCATTGTAGATTCTTTTTTTCTTTTGTTTTTAAACCTTCTCAAAACAGCGTCTCTATAAGGCAAAAAAGCATAAATTTATATACTCCGGAACGTAACTAATTCCTAGTATATCGAGACTCTTTCTCGTATATAACTAAACACAACGGGTGAACAAATGGGATTCGGAAACGATTTCGGCGCTCCACGTGAGATGCATGATGCAACATGCTCTGACTGTGGTGCTCAGACTAAAGTTCCCTTCAAACCAACTGAAGGAAAACCAGTCTACTGCCGAGAGTGCTACGCAAAACGCAAGCCTCGACGCTTCTAAGTTAATTTAACATTAACTTCGGAAACTAAGAATTTTTGATTTTTTTTACTTTTTCTTGAAATTTTTCTTCTATTCAACAATACTTTAGTTTTATATAAATTCTTATGAGAACATATATATCTTTCGCCGTCTATATAATTCCTGAAATGGGAGAGGTTGCTGGGTTGTGGGAATGCGAATTGAGAAGGATCGTGCAGAAGTTCCAGTCTGGGGGGGCAGTTCGCGTTGTGGACAACGAAGGCAGTGAGACTATTGTGCGAATCGAAAAGATTGAGCCTGAGCGTTTTGGCTCAGATGCGTTCTGCTATTGAATTCTGGCGATTAGCGGGTCAAGAAGTCCTGATAAGTAGGTCGCTATACAGCCTGCGGCTGCTGCACTGCCTATAAGTCCTGCTGTTACTAGTTGGCGCATTTTGCGTTTGTGCGCATTGCTGTATTCTGATGGAGTAAATACCCTTCTCGCGTAGTCGTCGTTTGTGTTTACAGGCAGTTTTCCTTTTTGTACTCGTTCTATGTCCTCGAGTATTTCTTCGCAGGAATCATAGCGGTGTGCTGGATTGTATTGCAGCATTTTTCCTAAAATCATTTCCATTCCTTCTTTCCTGATGTTCGGTTCATCAAGGGGTGTTATTAGCCTGTGTGGTCTGTCTTGTGCTGTGCGAACCACTTCAAAAAAGTCTTCATCCCCCTGCATTCCGAGAGGGTGATTGTTTGTCATTATGCTGTACAATGCTGCTCCTGCAGAGAACTGGTCGCTTTTTGGCGTGCAGTCTCTGGAATTGCGTGATTGTTCTGGTGACATATAGACAATTGTTCCTACGACTGTGCCGTCCATTGTTTTGACTGTGCTGTCTATTCCTATGGTTTTCATTAGTCCATAGTCAGCAAGCTTGATGTGGGTCTCTCGGGTATAGGGATTTTTTGGGTCTTCTATTACAGTGTGGAATATGTTCTCCGGCTTTATGTCGCGGTGTAAGACTCCGAAATCGTGGAATTTTTTGAAGCCTTTGACTACCTGCTTTGATATCTCTATTTTTACTTCTAAGGGCCAGTTTTTTGTGTGCTCTGGATTTAATGAGCCTTGAAGCAATTCTACTATGCCGTATGTTCTGCCGTCTTTGGTTTCGCCGTTTGCAAAAAGGTATGCGAGATTCTGATGCTGAAGTCCTATAATGTATCTTTGCCTGCTTTCTCGAGGGTCCTCCTTTGTATCATCTAATGATACTCTGAGCGCAACCAGCCTGTCTTTGCCTATTACTCCTGACTGCTCCAAAAACTCTCTTGTTCTGGTTTCAAGAGCAGACTTGGTCATGGCTTTGGCTTCTGATACTGCCTTGTTATGGTGTTGTTCCAAATGATTGATGTTGCCGGAATTTTGTTTGACGTATTGGTGTGTTAATATAGGAACGTAAAGTAGTCTCCAGCCGTCTTCTCCGAGCTGGTTGTATACGAGTTGGGCTTCGTAAGCAACGCTTTGCCCGCCTGCGCCTAGTATGCGGTCCTTAAGCTTTATTGCCTGTCCGACAGGGTCTGTTGCGTTAAGGTAGCCATTTTTGGCTATGCCTGCAAGTATTGTCTTTGGGCTGTGGTCTTTAGCATCCATTACTCTTATCGGCTTTCCACCGGTGCTGTCTTCCCGTGTAGTTTTTGCTATATTGCTTCTTGGTTCCATATATGAGAATCCAGGTTTTTCAACTTTATAAACCTTTCTATTTTCCATCACTATCCAGTGACAACAAAAAGAGAGTGCAGTGTTCATCCTTTTTATGACAATTGAATTGAAAGCACGAAGTACTGTAAAGAAAAATATGCCGGGAACGGGATTCGAACCCGTGTCTCAGCCGCGAGAGGGCCGAATACTTGACCGGACTATACTATCCCGGCATCAAGGAATTAAGAAAATTGAGCGTTTAAAAAACTATCTGCGGTAAGCAGGTCTTAAGCGTTTTACGTCTTCTGCAGTGTATTCAGTGAATAGTCCTGGCTGGTTTACCTCTCTCTGAAGCAGTTCGTAAATGTGCCCCAGTCTTATCGACGTTATTTTAGGATCAGCTATTGTAGAGTCAAGTAGTCTGTCTATTATGTTAAGATACATTTTCCCCATTGCCATCTTTCTTATTTCGTCGCGTGGTAGGGGGTCTCCCTGAAAATTCCATATGGCGCTGGCGTAATCTGCAGCGCTGGCTGGTTTTGATTCAGTTGCCCTGTTTGCCACTTCTTCCAAGGCGTTTTTTGTCACCTGCACCGCCCGGTGTCTTATCCTTGCGGGTCCACTTTTAGGCTTTTGCCCGGGCTTTTCCGCTGATTTAGGATCATATTTTTGTTCAGGCATTACTACTTCTTCTTTTGTTTCCCACGACAAATATGTATACGGAGGTATGTTAGCCAGAAGATGTGCTGTGGCAAATGCTGTGCAGGCGTAATCGTTCGCTTTCAGCACAGATCTTAGATCGGACATCGGGCAATCTTTGAAAAAATCTTTCTTTTTGTTGATATAATCTTCATATATGACTTTT
>JAPLZR010000059.1 GCA_026394935.1 Candidatus Woesearchaeota archaeon | reverse complement strand
AGGTCGGGATTGGTGTGAACTTTCCGAATATGTGACTTGCAATTAACAAGATTTTTATATAAGTTTAATATGCTAAGTATATAATACCAAGATGTGCCGAGGTTATACTATGGCTACAGACGATAAACCATTCGTAATGTTTAGGACAAAGCAAGAGCTTATGCAGTCAAAAGTCCAAAATTTAGTTGAATTTGCAGAGGGGGTAGAAGAACAGCTGAAGCAGTTTTCTCCATCCGCCGTTTTGGGTGTTACTGTTACAATTAATAGTCCGCCTACAATAGTTTCAGTGAAACCGGCCGATGATTTAGAAGATTTCTCACAGTTGGCATTCTAAAAATTAATGGCCGTTGAATTATATAAACACTATTTTGTGTCTAATGGAATAATTAAAGAAATAGTCAATGCTCGCAAGACCTCTCAACAGTGTGCAAGTGGTATTGCTTTCTGGTTATTATTGGCAAAACATCGTGAGGCTGAGCGCGAAATATTCACCGATAGGAATACCTTGACTGAATACAAAAATAGCGTTAAAGAGTGTGACGTCCAACCCGGACTTCTCGAGTCTTTACAGGGTATTAGTTGTTTCTCTGAGAATGGAGAGTTCACACCAGAAGATACGCTGAGATTATGCTCAAGAATAGCTGCACAGAAAGCACCTGCAAGATTGGCATTTTTATTGACTGCAGATGAAAGAAAAGTCCTTGAGCCCATTTGTAAGGGAAAAAACTACACGGTGTCATTTGTTACACCAGAAGAAATAATTCAGGCTTGTGGTATTGAATATCCTTTCAAGACGAAATTTGTCGGACAGTTAAGCAAGCCACAAAATGTGAGTTCTAAATAAAAAATGCCGCCTCAAGAATCAAAGGCGGATAAAATATTTGGACTTTCTTAGGTGAACAAAACCCAAGCTATGCCTACAAAGGCAGTGGCAATGAGTCCAAATGCTGCCACTTTTATCAGAGCTTTCCTTTGATACACGAGTATAAACAGAGAAAGTTAGAAGGTGTTTGGGAAAAAGTGATGGCTTTTTTCCAATCCACCCCTTTTTCCCTCGATAAACAACTATGTGAATGAGGTTTTTATATTTTTTCTAATCACTTTTTGGTGAAACACATTTGAAATCATATGTTCGGAGTGTTGTGAGAAGTGTCTCTGCTCGAAGGGCTCGGATTGCTAAATCTTATTTTAGCGTACCAATTGCATTATTTCTTTTACTCTGTCTTCAATGCTGATTGCTCTGAGAAGGTGTATTCTTTTTGTCGGAATTTTTAATCTCTTGAATGTTTCTTCTATGGCTTGGTCTAGTCTTTTTTGGTATTTTGGGTCGTCTGGTCTCATGCCGTCGCCAACAAGAGGAATTGCTCCTATCGGGAAATAGACAAATGTTTTGATGAGTCCTGCATAATGTGTGCCCATTCTCGTCATTACTTCTTCAGCTCCGCGGTTAACCGGCGTCTTTCTGTCTAGCAGATAGTATGCGAAGATATTTGCTGGACCCCCGTCGATGAATATTTTTTTGTCTTTGATTAAGGGATTCATTTCTGGGTCTATTACGCTAAATGAATTCATGTTCATTAATTCGAATGCTTCGGGGCTTGCAAGTTTTTCTATTTCCCAAGGATTTTTGTAGCCGAACACTTTTGTCTGGTGTCTTACGTTTTCTTTGAAATAAACCCAGTCTGGTCTGATTTCCTGCATTTCTTCTAGAACTGTAGATTTCCCTGTTCCAAGTGAACCGCATAATGCTATTGTCATATTTGGCGGTCATTCGTGCTCTTATATATGTTTTATCCAAAACCTTTATATATGAACTGTAATTAATATTAACTATGGTTAAGAAACTGCTCCAACCTCAGGAGATTGAAGTTTTTTATGTGCTTCCAGCTCTGCGTAGAGAGCTTGCTGTTAGCTTGAAAAGTGCTGGCAATTCCCAAAAGGATATTGCGGAGCTTTTGGGTGTTACAGGGGCTGCTGTTAGCCAGTATTTCAGCTCTAAGCGAGCTTCGCAAATAAAATTCAGTGTTGAGCTCAAGAAGGCTATTGGCGAGTCTGCTGCTAAGATTGCTGATGATATTACTTTGATGAATGAGATGCAAAGATTGCTCAAATTGACTCGTACTGAGCGTGTTGCCTGCCAGGTTCATTGTTTGAAGGGGTGTAATGCTTGCTATGAAAGAAGTTTACCTGGATAATGCTGCCGCGACTTTTGTTGACCCTCGTGTCAAAGCCGTGATGGATCGCTTTTGGTTGAAGGATTATGGTAATCCTGGCAGTTTTCACTCTATGGGCTTGCGTGCTTTGAGGGCTATGAATTCTGCGCGTTCTGCTGTTGCGAATGTTTTGAATTGTTCTTCTGATGAAGTTGTCTTTACTGGCTGTGGCACCGAGAGTGTTAATCTTGCTATTAAAGGCGTTTTTGCTGCTAACAAATCAAAAGGAAGGCACATCATTACAACGCGTGTTGAGCATCCTGCTGTTTTGGAGGCTTGCAGGTATTTGGAGAAGTATGAGAGTGCTAAGGTTACTTATTTGCCTGTTAACAAGTTTGGTCAGGTGTCTGCTTCAAATCTGGAAAATGCTATTCGTCCTGATACGATTTTGATTTCAGTGATGTATGCTAATAACGAGATTGGCACGATTAATCATATTTCTGAGCTTTCTAAAGTTGCAAAAAAGCACAATATTCTTTTCCATACTGATGCTTGTCAGGCTGGCTTGCTGGATATTGATGTGAAAAAGCTTGGTGTTGATTTGTTTAGTATGAATGGCAGCAAGGTTTATGCTCCTAAGGGTGTTGGCTTGTTGTTTATCCGTAAGAGTGTTAGTATTGTTCCTTTGATTCATGGCGGTGGTCAGGAGTTTGGTTTGCGTTCTGGCACTGAGAATGTTGCTTTTATTGTTGGTTTTTCAAAAGCTTTGCAGTTGATGCAGAGTGAGCGTAAGAAGGAATCTGCGAGGGTTTCGAGATTGCGTGATAAGCTTGTCAACGGCATTCTGAATTTGATTCCTAAGGTTATTCTTAATGGTCATCCTAAGGAAAGATTGGCTGGAAACGTTAATGTTTCTTTCCTTGATATTGAGGGTGAGGCTTTGCTTTTGTATTTGAATGAGAAGGGTATTTGTGCCAGTTCTGGCAGTGCTTGTACTTCAAAGCGTTTGGCTCCAAGCCACGTTATTACGGCTCTTGGTTTGCCTTATGAGGTTGCTCATGGCAGTATTCGTTTTACTCTTGGAAGGCGTACGACTTCAGCAGATGTTGACAGAGTGTTGAAGGTTTTGCCTGGCGCTGTTGAGGCGCTTCGAAGATTGTCTCCTGTTCACATTAAAGAGGAGGATTTGTATGGCTGAGCCTTGGTTTTATACCGAAACCGTGAAGGACCATTTTTTTAATCCTCGCAATATTTTCAAGACTGAAGAGGAGATTAAGGGCTATAAGGCGGATGGTGTTGGCGAGGTTGGCAGTCCTGCTTGCGGCGATGTTATGAAGTTGTGGATTAAGGTTAAGGATGACAGGATTGTTGATTGCAAGTGGCAGACTTTTGGTTGTGCTAGTGCTATTGCTTCTACTTCAATGCTTAGTGTTATTGTGACTGAGCATAATGGAATGTTGCTTGACAAGGCTTTGGACATCAAGCCTCAGGATATTGTTTCAAGGCTTGGCGAGCTTCCTTTGCGCAAGTTTCATTGTTCTGTTCTTGGTCATCGTGCTTTGCGCGCTGCTATTAATGATTACTTTAAGAAAACAAAGCAGGAAAAGCGTATGGTTAAGGATGAGCCGATGCAGGCTACCTGCGGGGTGAAGCAATGATTACAAAAGATAGTATTATTGGTGATGTATTGAAGAAGTATCCTGATACTGCTGAGGTCATGTTCAAGCATGGCTTGCATTGCATTGGCTGCCGTGTCAGTGCTGTTGAGAGCATTGAGAATGGCTGCAGGGTTCACGGAATGGATGAGAAGCAGATTGCTGCTCTTGTGAAAGAGATT
>JAPLZR010000043.1 GCA_026394935.1 Candidatus Woesearchaeota archaeon | reverse complement strand
AGGCAGTGCAGAAGAAACAGCCGTTGCCGGATATGACTTTGAAGTCAACAAAAGCATTTGTTGGCGATATTCTTGCAAAAACTGCAGAAGTTTTACAAACACAACCAGAAGTTATTATCAAAACAATAGAAAGATTCCTGGCGGACCTTGAAAAATTTACAACTCAACACTAAAAACCGGCTCTGAAACCTTCTCACCCTTACATTCAGGACACTTGCTTGGTCTTCTTCGTTTTTCCCTATCCTTGAAAACATAACCACAGTTCCTGCAAACACTAGGATCCATAATTAATTTGCCAGGCTTGACACTCTGCGAAACGCGCTCCAAATCCAACAGAAGCTCTTTAGTATCTGCGTGAAACCACTCTGCCAATTCCCTCAGAGTCATCGCCTGCTTTGAAAGCAATTCAATAAGGACTTTACAGCCAGTCATTTGAACAATTTATCTAAAACATCCATCGTATACAGCACGATTGCTTCTGCCTGAGTTTTTGAAGGCGAAAAAGGCTCTTTCTTTGTATGAACACTGAAGACACGCACTTGATTTATTAAGTGTATTTGATTGGGCAGTCCAGGGTCGAGCTTCACACCCTTCTCAGCCAGTTTTGCAATAAGATTACCAAGACCAGTGCCAGGAGCCTTCTCCAACAGGTCCTGCCCTGTTGCATCGTAATACTTCCTGTGCAATGCAGTTTCCATAATCCTGCCACACAAAATAACAGCACTCCTAAAACAGCCCGCTTTCATACACGTTTGAATTTCACTCAAATCAGCAAGAATTTCATCTTTAACTTCGCTCGGCAATCTTGGCATTCTCCAACTTGTTTTCTTTTCCTCATCAACTGCAAAGTCAGCCAGCTTCTCCAAAATCACACTCATCCCTTCAGGCTTTGCAACAGAAAGCTTCTGCGCCAAATGATAAGCATCAGTATTCTTTGTCTCCTCAAGCAACTGCAGAATCGCACCTTTAAGCTTCAACCTCGTCCCTTCCTGCCTTTGCTTTTTGTAATCTAAAATATTCCCTTTAGGCACATCCTGTATTTCCTTCAACGCCTGCTGAATGTCGACGAGAACCTGATGCATCATGTACGCTCTTGAGCTTCTAAAGGTTTAAATAGTTATTGCTTCCGGATAATATGTATGAAAAAAATCATATTATTGCTGCTTTTGCTGGCTGTTGCGTGCGCACCTGTCCAGCCAATCGTCCAGAACACTGATACCAAAGCACCTGCCGAACCACAGGTCGTGACAAAAGAACAAGTAGTCTCTCAACCTCAAACAATTCCAGAAACCATGAAAACAGAAAAAATTGAACCAGTACCTGGAACGCCACTCGAGCCAACAGAAAAAACCGGAGACTTTTACAACCTACTCGGATGCCAGCAATTATTATCTGCAGAAGAATTTGCAAAAACGTGCGGAAAGGACGCAGCATATATCGCAGTAACATACAAGACCGGCTCGCGCAACTGCGTGGTAAACATCAAAGACAAACAAAATGAAAGGTACACAGCAGGATTCACACTAACAGGATACGCTGATGCAGCCGCTGCCAAAACCGAATTCGAAAGACGACTCGTAGTACTAAAAGTAGGAGCTGACGACAGCATAGGAGAGCGCGCTTACGTGCCACCAATGAAACTTTCCGACAGAGAAGCACTGGAATTCCTAAGAAACAAGTTCATTGTAGAAGGAGGCTCTGACACGCGCCTTTGCTCAAAAGAAGGCATTGCTGAAGTCGCAAAAATCGTCGACAGCCACATCAAATAAAATTCGCAATTATTTTTTGTTTTTCTTTTAGTATTTTGCTTTTCTCCAATATTGGAACTATGTCAACACCAAACTTCTTCCTTGCAAGATGCCTGGCATAAGTAAGCATCAATTCCTTGCTTGAAAAACTGATTGGCTTGCTTTCAAGCGCCTTCCTTGCAGCACTGCGCGTAACCCACACGCCCAAAGGAAGAACATACTCATCTGTTATGAATCTCAGCACAAGCGCAGAATTCTGCCTCTTGTTTTTCATCATATGCTCAGCAAGAGCCATCCTGACAGTATAATACCCGCCAGCACAAGTCTCAGCATAATTCTTCCTACCCTCAAACTCCTCAAAATCAGTACTGAACTCAAGAACTCCAGGCTTAACATACATCTCAAACAACTCATAACTCCAACGCTCAGGGAAGAACAACACAAGATAGTAGTTTCCGAGATAACTGCCAAAATATGCCCGATATTCTCCCACTTCCTGGTCCCTGACTTTTTCAAGAAAATTATTTGCAAGAATATCATCCGTCGCTGTAATACTCCAACGAGTGGGCACCAATTTTTTCTGTTTGCCAAAAACTCCCACAGACAGCATCCTGCTCAAAGCATTCTCATCAACAGAATGGTTGTACAAATCTATAACGGCTTCTGAAGCCAAAGCATCAGTATCATCAAAATATTTCTGAACTTTTGTTGGAATGTTAGGGTTGCTTGCCAATGATAACTGCTTAAGCCTTGCCTGCGGACCCATCGGAGCAATCCACTGGTCAGTTGAAATATTCAAACTCGGCTTTTTCTCCAAAGAAACATCAATGTCCACTGGTTTTACTGACATCGCAACATCCTGCGCAATCTCCACCATTTTGTCAGGCTGTTTTACGTTGCTGGTAAACCTGCTGTTAATCATCCTCGTTCTATAATCAACAACTTCCCTAATGCTTGTGTTTGTCTGCGCCCAATGCCTCGGAGCATCATAAAGCCACGCAGAATCATCATGCTGAACAGGAGAAAGAATCCCAACATTAATGTTAGGATAACCAAACCTGCCAACAAAAGGAGCAGGAGCACTGCCAGTAAAAGAATCGCGCTGAGTCAAAGGTCTTGCACGTATCAACGCACTGCTCAAAATCTGCTCTTTTTCCTTATACTTAACCCCCCTTATAATCATCAAACAACACCACTCTTCCTTATTTTATATTAATTTCTAGAAATCTTCACAAAAATGAGGGTCGTCCTCAGGAGCGTTCTTGAACTGAGTGCAAGTCTTCTTCTTCTCCCAAAAAAACCAGCACTTGCTACCAAACACCTTATGACTATGACACTTTTCACAGACGCTCATACGCTCTTTTCTGTATTTGACATTTATATACTTTTTGGATACATTTTTAAACTCTCAGCATATATTTAAAAAAAAACAAAAAGGTGAAATTATGAAGAAAATATTTCTGTTGTTAATTCTGATTTTATTATTGTGTATAAACATTGCTGTTGCGGCTCCTGTGCAAATTACGAGCAATGCTGTGGACCACTATTGGCTGCACAGTGCTCCGGGACTTAATACTATTGTTTATAGTACTTATTTAACTGGACCTCCAACTTGGGAAGATCAAGTTGTCAAGGATGTTCGTGGCGGCGGCAGTGCAACAGCTATTGGTACTGTTGATAATTCATATCCTGACATCAACACTAATGGAGATATTGTTTATGTTGGGGGCGATGGTGAAATCTATAAATACGTGGGCAGTACTGAAACTCAACTTACTTCTTCAGGATATAGTAAATATAACCCTGACACATGCCCGGATAACACTTATGCCGTTTATTGGGCTGATAATGGCAGTGGTTATAATCATATATATATAGAGTGAAAATTTCAGATGGAACTGTCACTCAACTTACCAGCGGTGCTTTCGACGACGGTCCAGGCTCCAATTGGGCTGGAATAATTGATTGCGGTTCTACAGATGTTGTTTTTTCCAGATTTGATGGCAGCAACTGGCAGATTGCAAAGGTTCCAATAGCAACTGGAGCTGTTACTATGCTGACTTCCAATATTTATAGCAGTGAGAACCCTCGGTATAATGATGATTATACAAAAATTGTTTATTCTGGTTATGTTAGTGCTTCTGACATTATCTCTAGTAATTCTGATGGAAGTAACGTTGTAATACACACAACTGCACCCGGTATTACTGGATACTATTTGCCAATGTTTTGTCCGGATGCCACTGACACTATATACGCAATCCATCATGATGTTTCTCATGTAGATTGGTTTACACAAATTACGCCCGTTCCAACTGACTTATACCTGTCGACGCAAGACCCGCCACAATGTTATACTAGCCCCGGCTACGACTATTTTTTCACTCAGAATGATGGCTCAAATGACCAATTCTGGGAGGAAGATTTCGATGACCCTCCAGTCGGCCTAGTCCCAGAATTCAGCACAATAACCCTGCTGTTGGCAGCACTGATTGCACTAGGAGGCATATTCGCGTTCAGAAAGTATAGATAATCTTTTAAACTTCTTTTTTTGTTCTTTTTATTATGCTCACATTACAGGAAGTTGCCAAGCTAAAGGAAGAACTAACCAATTGTCAGCGTCCTTTGTTTATCTTTCATGATGACCCTGATGGTCTTGCTAGTTTCTTGTTGTGTTATCGTTTTGTGAAGGAAGGCAGGGGTTTGCCTATCAAAGCATATCCGAGAGTCACAGCGGAAACTTATGCGAGGAAAGTTGAGGAATATGGTGCTGATAAGGTTTTCATTCTTGACGTAGCAATGGTAGAGCAGGAATTCATTGACGCAGTAAAAGTGCCTGTAATCTGGATAGACCACCATTCTGTGCTGGAAAGAGACAGAGTGAAGTATTTCAACCCGCAAAAAAGAGGCATTAACATTCCCACTCCTGTAATGATTTGGCAGATAGTAGGAGAAGAAAGACCACAAGACTTGTGGATAGCAGTCATTGGCTCAATCGGAGACTGGTATTTCCCAGATTTTGCCATACAATTCCAGCAAGCATCTGAACTACTGCCAAAAACCTGCACAAGCGTCCAAGACGCACTGTTCAACACGCAAATCGGCACGCTAGTCAAAGTGTTCTCATTCAACCTAAAAGGCTCAATGGCAGACGTCATAAAATCTGTAAAGATACTAACAAGAATAGACGACCCATACGACATACTCGAACAACGCACACCACAAGCCAGAATATTATGGAAAAAATACCAAGAAGTAAACAAAGAATACGAAGAAATGCTCGCAAACGCTCTTAAGCACGATTCTGATGACAAACTGTTCGTTTATACTTATGAAGACGACAAGCTGAGCCTGACAAAAGACCTGTCAAATGAGTTGTTGTACAAACTGAATAAAGTAATAATTGTAGGCAGGGAAAGATCCGATGAAGTGCGCTGCTCATTGCGCGCACCAGCAAAAATCAATATTGCAAAAGCACTCGAACGAGCACTAATCGGCATAGAAGGCTACGGAGGAGGACACGAACAAGCCTGCGGAGCAGCAATCAAAAAACACGACTTCAAACAATTTTTAGAGAATTTGAGAAAGGAACTGAAACTATAAATGCGTCGGCGGGGATTCGAACCCCGACAATCAGCTTGCTTCAAAAGCACGGCTTTTGAATCATCATAAAGCCCGGCTTTCCGATGGAAGGCTGATGTACTACCATTATACTACCGACGCTTGAATGTTAGACCTTTTTGACAGGTTTAAAAAAGTATCGTCTTAGCAACCTTTAAAAACACATAATAGAAGGTTCTTTGTATGAAAGAAACAATACTGGCAATAGCGGCCCACAACGACGACCACATAGTAGGAGCAGGAGCGACATTAGCAAAATATGCGCTTGAAGGCAAGCGCATCAGGACAATCATCTGCTCATTCGGAGAAATGTCACACCCCTACCTGAGAAGAGAAGTGGTAATAGAAAAAAGAGTAAAAGAGAGTTTGAAGGCGGATAAGATTATTGGCGGTTCTGGAATAGCATACCTCAGCATCAAAGAAGGACACTTTGATGAAGACTTCAAAAAAAGAAAAATAGATGACAAAATAGCCTGGATAATACAAAAAGAAAAACCCTCAAAAATATTCACGCACAGCATAGACGACTTCCACCCAGACCACCGAGCAGTATACCGGCTGGTAATGAGACTAATAGACAAAGGAGCAATCAAATGCCCTGTATATTCCTTCGACGTCTGGTCACTGGTAAAAATAAGACACAGAAACCTCCCAAGAATTGTAGTAGACGTAACTAACACGTTCAACACCAAAATCAAAGCATTCCTCATACACAAAAGCCAGACAATAGCGATATGGGCACTACTGTGGAAAATGATACTAAAAGACCTAATATCCGGACAGGTCAACGGATACACTTATGCAGAGGTGTTTTACAAACTCAAATGAGACTCGTCATAACAACAGACTGCTTCATTCCAAGATGGGACGGCATAGCCCGATTCCTATCACTGCTACTTCCTGAACTAGCCAAGCACGCACAAATCACAGTATTCGCCCCAAAGTTTCCAGGCAGAATACCCCTAATGAAAGGCGTCAGAATCGTCAGGTTCCCGCTCATCAATATCCAATTCGGCGACATCTTCTTCAGCAAACCAGAAACAGGCGTCATGGAAAAAGTCATCCGTGAAGCTGACGTTATCTTCAACCAGACAATAGGCCCGATAGGACGGGCAGGAATCAACATCGCACACAAATACAAAAAGCCCGTTGTCAGCTACATTCACAGCATAGACTGGGAACTGGCAAAACGAGCAATCAGGCATCCAAAGTTCCTGGCAGAATGGTTCGTAAAAATCCTTGCAAGAAGACTATACAACAAATGCGCACTACTGCTCGTACCATCAAACGACGCTGCCGACCTTCTGTCAGGCAACAAAATACACACAAAAAAAGAAGTAGTACACATGGGAGTTCCAGTCTCCAGATTCGCACCGCCAAAATCCAAATCAGAAGCCAAAAAAAGAATAGGGCTCGAAGGAAGACGCGTAATAGGCTTTTGCGGAAGATTAGCAAGAGAAAAAGATTTGCCAACATTGTATTCTGCCTTCAACAAAATCCATGCAAAACACCGCCACACAGTCCTGCTGATAGTAGGCGAAGGACTTGAACAAATCCCCCAGTCCAGAAGCGTAATCAGAGTCGGCAGAAAAGACGACGTCATCCCCTACCTGCAAGCAATGGACATATTCGTGCTTCCAAGCCTGACAGAAACATCCTCATTAGCAACCATGGAAGCAATGTCTGTAGGACTGCCTGTCATTGTCACTCCTGTCGGCAATATCCGCGAGTACGTCGTTCATAAAAAAAACGGACTATTGTTCGCCAGACAAGACGTTGACGAACTTGCCGACCAGCTCATCTACCTGTTAAAACATCCAAAAATCAGAAAAACATTAGGAAAAGAAGCAAGAAACACCATTGCCAAAAATTATTCATGGGACACAACTGCCGAGAAAATCAGAAAAATACTATCTACATTCTCAAGCTGACAACATTGCTCAAACCAGCTTCCTGATTCATACTAACACCATAAAGAATGTCAGCTTCTGAAATAATAGCATCATTATGAGAAATAACCACGTACTGCGCCTTTGTGCAGTAGCTTCTTATTAGTTTGGCGAGTTTTTCGCTGTTATGCTTGTCCAAAGCAGCATCAACTTCATCCAAAATGTAGAATGTCGCAGGCTCGTGCTCCTGAATTGCAAACAAGAATGCCAAAGCAGTCATCGTCTTCTCTCCACCACTCAAACTCCTGATGTCCAAGAACTTGTTGCCAGTAATCTTGACGTTAATCCTCAAACCATCTGCAAAAGGCTCCTGCTTGTTTTCTAATTCCAAATAAGCCTCCCCTTTAGTTGTCAACTGCCCGAATATCCTCCTGAACTGCGCGTCCACTGCGTCCAAGCTCCTCATAAACAAGTCCTTCTTGTTAGATTCAATCTCGTTCATCAGGTTGACTACATCATCTTTTTCTTTCAGCAGGATATTTTTCTTTCCCAACAAACCACCATATTCTTTTTCCACAGTCTCATAAATCTCCAAAGCGCGCATGTTAACATTGCCGATGTTTGCCATCATCCTCTCAAAATCATTAATCTCCTTCTTCAACTGCTCTTCAGGCTTCTCCATATTCAGTTCAACGCCAGAATACTGCTCAAATTCAGCAGTAATACCCGCAACTTCTGCCTTCACTCTTGCCTCCTCTACAGAAAACGTGTTCAAAGACAGCTCTTCTTTCCTTGAATTCTCCTCAACGCCAAGAATTTTCGTTTCTTTGCCATTCACTTCTTCACTCAACTTGTTCCTCTTCTCAAACAAGCCCTTAAACTGGCTGAAGAACTGCGCCTGCTCCTTCTCTTTCTTGTCAAGCTCTGCCTGCTGTGAAACTGCAAATTTGTCAAGATCATCAATCTCCTTTACAAAAGCACCATCTTCTTTTTCCATATCCTTCAGAAGCTTCTGCATGTTTTCGCTGTCCCTGCCAAGAATGTCAGTCAACTGAACATCAATGTTCTTCTGGTCAGCAT
>JAPLZR010000058.1 GCA_026394935.1 Candidatus Woesearchaeota archaeon | reverse complement strand
ATTTCTCGCAATTTTTCGCGAACATCGGCCCTTGATAAGAGGCTCCGTACAAGAGAACTGTGGAGAGCCATATGCTCTTCCTTTGTCAGTCTGCAAATGTTTGTTGGGTTATTGTTAAGTTTGTTGAAGTCTTTGTGATGGCGGTGTTCTCCCAAGCCTTCATAAATTGCGTTTCGTAAATTGTATTCATCAGCGAGTAAATGAGTGAATATCCAGCGCGATTCTGCAGGACTGTAAACAAGTTCGTATCCGTCTATTGTGATTCTTTTTCCTAATCTGGAAATCTGTTTTCGCAATGGCATGAGGGAATTTGTGGTACGCAGGTCTTTTGCCTCCTTGTATGAGCCGTCTCTGAGCATGAACAAATGTTCCGGAGTGCATATGATTTCTTCATCATTATCTAGAATAACCTTGATTACTTTGGCGTCTTTTCTTGTTATTCTCGGGTTCAGGATGCGCTGGATTCCTATACGGCCGTCGTGCATTATTGTATAACAGAAATGTTCCTTGCCCTGCTGATGTTCTTCAACGAGCTGTTTGAATGTTATGTTTCTTCCATCTGCAAGCGCTATTTTTGTGTCTCCTGAAAAACAGCCCCCTGCGCTGTCTCCTTCCACAAGGTATAATTCTGATTTTTCGGGTTCGTTTGAACTGCAGTCTGCGAGTTTTCCTGGGAGCATTGCTCCTTCAAATACTCCTTTTCTTCTTACGAGTTCTCGTGCTTTTCTTGCTGCTTCTCTTGCTCTTGATGCTTCGACGCATTTTAAGATTAGGAGTTTTGCTGGTGCAGGGTTTTCTTCTAAGAACGTGTTTAGTCCTTCATAGACTACGCTGTCTACTATTCCTTTGACTTCGCTGTTGCCTAGTTTTGTTTTTGTTTGTCCTTCAAATTGCGGTTCAGGCACTTTTACAGAGATTACTGCTGTTAAGCCTTCTTTGAAGTCTTCGCTTGTTAGTTCTGTTTTTTCTTCTGTTAGCCCGTGTTTGTCTGCGTAACTCTTGAGCGCTCTTGTGAGTGCTGTTTTGAATCCTGATAAGTGCGAGCCTCCTTCGTGTGTGTTGATGTTGTTCGCAAATGTAAAGACTGTTTCTGTGTAGGAATCGTTATACTGTAGGGCTATTTCGACTGTTATTCCGTCTTTTTCTTTTTCGAAGTAGATGACTGGGTGGAGTTTGTTTCTTGACTTGTTCAGGAATTCTACAAATGCTTTGATTCCTCCTTCGTACTTGAAGACTTCTATTCTGTTGTCGCGTTCGTCTGTGAAGTCAAATTCTACTCCTTTGTTGAGGAATGCGAGTTCTCGTATTCTTGAAATGAGTATGTCTGATTCAAAGTCTGTTTTTTCAAAGATTTGCGGGTCTGGCTTGAATGTGATTGTTGTTCCTGTGCCCGTCGTATTTCCTATTTCTTTTACAGGCTCGCAGGGTACTCCGCGGTGGTATTCCTGCATCCAGAGTTTTCCTTCTCGTTTTACTGTTGCTACTAATTTTTCTGAGAGTGCGTTTGTGACTGAAACTCCGACTCCGTGCAGTCCGCCTGAGACTTTGTATGCTCCTTTATCGAATTTGCCTCCTGCGTGGAGCATTGTCAAAGCGATTTCCATTGCTGATTTGCCGTATTTGGAGTTGATGCCGGTTGGTATTCCTCTGCCGTCATCTGTTATTGTTATTCTGCCGTCTGTGTGGACTGTTACTGTGATTTTTGTGCAGTAACCAGCTAAAGCTTCGTCTACTGAGTTGTCTACTACTTCCCAGACTAAGTGGTGCATTCCGCGTATGTCTGTGGAGCCTATGAACATTCCAGGGCGCTTTCTGACTGGCTCTAGTCCTTGCAGTACCTGGATTGCTTCTGCTCCGTATTCTTTTGCGGCTTCCTCAGTAGTTTTTTTATCTGCCATAGAGAATAGTTTTATAGTCGATAAAAACCGTCTTTTCTCTACACTAAAAAAGCCTCTTTTCTTTATAAAAGTTGTGGTTTTATGCTATTTATTTTCTATATGAAAATTAAGTATAAATTTCGGCATTCTTTAGCGTGGCAAACCTTATAAGAGAGAGGTAAAACCCTGAGGTTATGGGGTACGAGGATCTTGAGCAGAAGCTGAAGGAATGCACCGATGATTCTGCGCTTGTGAGCGATGTTGTTTCTTTTATTAACGCTAATCCTGTGCCTGCAATGAGCACTGATTTTCTATTGTTGATTACAAATTATGTAAGCAGGACCTTGAATATAGTAAAGTATGACAGGGATTTTGCCAGGGCTGGTTTGGCTTATTGCAGGGAAGCTTTACAGAGAAATGAGCCGTTGGGTGATGAATCAACGCGTAAGCTTTATGGTGATGCGGCTAATCTGTGCTGGTACATTGCGGATTTAACCAGGCGTCCTGCAAAGAAACTGAAATACCTGCGTAAGGCATACAAGTATAGGTCTAAGGTGCTCGCCAGGTCGCAGGTTGCAGCGCATTATTGCACACACGGAAGGTTGGCTAATCAGATCGCGCTTGAATTGAAAAAGACTGGTGATGCTGGTGCGCTCAAGTGGTTTTTGATAGCTGCGAAAAATAAATGTAAAGCCGGCGAGATTGATGAATCTGCTGGTGCGAAAAAGACGTGTGCGTATTATTCTTCTGCTGCCAACCGTTTTTTTGATGCTTATCAGTTTTCAATGAGTTTGAAATATCTTAATCGTGCGATTTTGTATGCTGAGAAAGGCGTTTCCTTTGCCGCAGAAGGGGATTTGGCAAATTTGCAGTTGAATCTGGGAAAATTTTTCAAGGCAAGATACGAAATTTTAAATGAAAAATCTGATTGGCTTAACGCCAGGCATTATTATGGTGAAGCTCAGAATTATTTTTCAACACATATTGATCCTATAAGCAAAAATTTGATTGTTCCTATTAAGAAAGCTCTTGACGCTCTATGCGCGCCAAGGCCCGTCGATCATAATTGGCATAAGAAAGAGAAATGGATTCACAAAAGGGAGAAACGTGAAGATGAAAAAAAGATTATTGAAGACCAGCTGGAGGAATTAAGTTAATATTTCCACTTTATCGTCTACCAATATCGTCTTCTCGAACACTGCGACCATTCCTTTGTTTTTTTCTAT
>JAPLZR010000013.1 GCA_026394935.1 Candidatus Woesearchaeota archaeon | reverse complement strand
CGTAGATGTGTATTTTTGTTCCTTTTTTTGCGAATTTTTTCAGCGCAGGAGCGAGTTTTATGCCTTCGTGTGGTATTGCTGAGATTATTCTGTCAAACTTGCCGAGCTTTATTTTCCTGATATCTCCTTTGATTAGCGTTATTCTGTGTCCGAGCTTGTTTATTTTTACGTTTTCTACTGCGTATTTGTGCGCTATCGGGTTGACTTCCACGCCTGTGATTTGTGCTGGCGTGTGTTTTGCAAGGACTAATGGGTATGGTGCCACTCCTGACCCGGCTACGAGTATTTTTTCTCTTTTTTTGATTTGTTTTGCTATTCTTAGTCTTTCGCTTCCGAGTCTTGGGGAATAGTAGCATTTTGCTGCGTCGAGTTTCAGTGTTATTCCGCTTTCTTTGTGCGCTGTTTCAAATCTTTTCTCGCCTGCGATGATGCGTAGTTTTTGTCTTCTGTATTTTCCTGTGTGTTGTCCGGCTGCTGCTACTGTTTTGATGTTGTTGAGAAATGAAAGTAATGCTTGCCCGATTAATTTTTCCTTTTTGAGCTCTTTTGGTATTTCTATGATTGCTATTGTTTCCATTGTTTTTTCTACTCTTTCTTTGTTGAAGTCGTGTTGTTCTACTAGGAAGGAATATAATTGTTTTCGGTCTGCTGGTTTCCATTCGAGTTTGTAGTCGTCTGTTACCGGCATTGTTTTGAATAGTTCGAGTATTTCTTTCCAGTTTTCTAGCTGGTGTTCTGTGAATATTTTTTCTGGAGTCAAATGTTGTTTTACTATTGTGAGTCCTTTTTTTGGCCCTATGCCTTTTACTCCTCCTGGCGCGTAGTCTGTTCCTACGAGCATGGCGAGATAGGTTAGTTGTTCTCGTGTTAGTCCTAGTGTTTTCAAATTTTCTTCAAGGTCTATCAGCATTGGTTCTATTGTTTTGAAAGCTAGTTTTCCTGATATTTTTCTTCTGCCTTCGATGGACAGGTTTTGTATGAGTCTTGGCGTGCCGTATAGCAGGCTGTCGTAGTCTTGTGATGAGACTGCCCATCCGTGTCCTTGTTTGGCCATGTGTGATGCTTGTGCTTCTCCTTCGCTTGGTGCCTGCACCCAGGGAATGCCTAGTGCAGTCAATAATTCTTTTGCTTGTGTTATCATTTCTTTTGTTAGTCTTGATGTTCTTGCCGCGTATTTTTTCATTTCTTCTGTGTCTTCTACTGCTAGGGCTGCTTCGTATCTTTTTTGCGCTTCTTGTTTTACTTCTGCTCTTCTTGCGAGTTCTTTGTGTTTTAGTTCTGGTACTTGTCCGTCAAAGCAGAATGCGAGTTTGATGTTTTTCTGCATCAGGTTTGTAACGCGCGAAAACAGGCCTATCAGATGGCTGGTGACGTGTCCGTGGTGGTCTGTGAATAGTGTGCCGTCTCTTGCTCTTATGTTGCTGAGGAACTGGTATAGCATGTTGTTTCCGTCTACTATGAGAATTTTGCCTGATAATTGTTCTAGTGTTATCGGGTGTTTAATGATAATGTCTTTGAAGTTTACTCCCATTTTACACCTTTGCTATTGTGATTCCTTTCAATTGTGCCAGCACTTCTTTTGCTTGTTTTGTTAGTTCTCCGTTTGTCAAATAAATTACCGGCAGTTTTTTGATTTGTCCTTGTACGTATGCTGCGCTTATGTCGCCTTCTGTGATTTTTTTCTTGTTTCTTGCTTTGCAGTAATATGATAGTTTGCCTACTGGTGATGGGAGTTCTATTATTAGGTCGAATTCGAGTTTTTTCTTGATTGTTGTTTGTTCTGTTAGTGTTATGTTGTTTTTTGTGAGGAATGTTTGTGTTTGCTGCCAGAAGTCGCCTGTTGGCTTTTCTGCTGGCGCTAGTGTTTTCTGCTCGATTGGTTTTGGTTGTTCTACAGGTATTTTTGGCTGTTCTATCTTTTTTGCGATTGGCTTGCCTTCGAGTTTCATTCTTATGAGTTCTTCTGCTTCTTTGTCTTCTATGGAGAACCATTTCCAGAATGTTTCCTGCTTGTTTTCGTATGTTACTGTGAGTGGTTTTGCGAAGTCTTTGACTTGTGCTAGTGAGACTTGTGTGAGCGGGTCTGCTTCTGTTTGCCTGATTATTTTTTCTGCCTGTAATTTTTCCACTGTTCTTCTGTCTTTTTCGTTTAGTGATTGCAGGTAGTTTAGCAGTTGTTCTTCTTTTCCTGGAATGATGTAGAGCGGTGAGCCTCCTACTCTTAATGCAGAGGTTTTCAGTAGTCCTTTTGAGCACATTTCTGATAGCATTGCTCCTGCCATTATGCTGTTTGTTGCTAGTGCTTTTGCTACAGAGGTCGGCAATAGAGGGCTTGTTTGTGCGAGTGCCAGTATTTTGTCTCTGTATTCCATATGAGAATTGGTTGTTTGGTGGTTTATATTAATTTATATCTACGGACGTAGCCATCTGACTTCCCAGTAGCTTACATCTCCTTCGTCGTCTACGACTGCCATAAGAAGCTTTTTCTTTGTGCTGTGTGCTACTCTGTTTTTTGCTGCGAATTCCTGCCAGGTCATTGTTGCTGATTCTTTGACTGGGTAGACTATCCATTTGGCGTGGTCTTCTCCTGGTTTTATTCCTCGTTCGTATATGCGGAAGTCTGCTCCGAATTTTAGTGCTGTTTTGATTACGTAGCCTCTGTTTCTGAAGTCTCTGAATACCGGGTATCTTGTCCAGAAGTCGTGTTCTTTTTTTGCTGCTTTTTTACAGAGGTCTTCGTAGGGTATTGGTTTGTTTTTTCCGTCAAGTACTATGAGTTTTTGTTTTTCTGTTAGATAGACTGCTTCAAGGTAGCATAGTCTTACTCTGCCGTCTGGCTGGAGCTTGCCGTAACTGCTTTTTTCTGCAAGCTCTCTTGCCTGCGGGCTGTTCTCTGTCATTATCGCGTCTTTTTCTAGCAGTGCTTTTATTTCGTCCATGTTGTTTTCTCTTTTTAATAGATTTAAAAAGGTTTGCTTTCGTTATATTTATAAACCTCATTCAGAGTTGTCGTCGTATGCAATTGACGTTTTTAGGTACGGCTTGTATGATGCCTACTAAGGAGCGTAATGCCGGCGCTTTGTTTTTGCAGTTTAAGTCAGATGGTGTTCTTTTTGACTGTGGTGAGGGCACTCAGCGTCAGATGAAGATTGCCGGGATTCCATTGTCAAAAGTTACCAAAATCTGTATTTCTCACTGGCATGGTGACCACGTGTTTGGTTTGCCTGGCTTGTTGTTGACGATTTCCGCTATGGAGATGGACAAAACGATTGATATTTTTGGTCCTCGTGGTTCTAAAAAGGATTTTCAGGCTTTGTTTGGCGGTATTGAGTTTGAGGCTAAGTTTAACATTAGGATTACTGAGGTTCATGAGGGTAAGTTTTTTGAGAATGATGATTTCCTGCTTGAGAGTATGCCGATGAAGCACCGTATTCCTTGTGTTGGTTTTTCTTTTGTTGAGAAGGATAGAAGAAGGATTAAGGTTGATTATGTGAAAAAGCTCGGCATTCCTGATGGTCCTTTGCTTGGCGAGCTTCAGCGCGGTAAGAATATTGAGTTCAAAGGAAAGAAGGTTTTGGCAGATGATGCTACTACTGTTATTAAGGGCAAGAAAATCGCGTTTTTGACTGATACTGTTCCGAATGAGAATTGTTTCAAGCTTGCTTCAAATGCTGATGTTTTGATTGCTGACAGCACTTATTCGAGCAATTTGAAGGATAAGGCAGCTGAGTGGGGTCACTTGACTGCTTTGGAGGCTGCTCAGATTGCTTCCCAGTCTGGTGTTAAGAAGCTTGTTCTGACTCATTTTAGCGCGAGGTACAAGAATACTTCTGAGATTGAGGAAGACGCGAGGGTTGCTTTTGATAATGTTGTTGCTGCTTATGATTTTATGAAGATTATAGTTTAATCAGTTCTTCGAATGTTATTCCTTTGCTTTCTGATAGTTCTTGTGTTACTGAAAGGTTTTTTCCTGAGTCAGACAAATCTTCTGGATTGAGGAATCTCCATTCTTTTCTGAAAAACCTGACTGCTACCAGCGGTCGTGCTCCTGCGATTTGCGCGTATGCAACTAATTCTTCTACTTCTCTTTTTTCTAAATATTGGTATTTGCTGTTTGTTGCTTTGCATTCTATGGCTAAATTGATTCCTTGCCTGTTTGCTATTATGTCTGGCGATGGGTACTTCATGCTTCCGCTTCCTGCTACTCTGCATGCAGTCCACTGTTTTGCCCAGAATGCATGGATTAACTCGCGTTCAGCATTTGACCCCTTTTCTTTATTTCCCATTAAGAATCACTTGCGTTTTTCAATTTATAAACGTTTCTCAATTAAAAGAAGCAGTTTCCCGCCTGTTTTCTTCTAAATAAGCGTGTTTTTGCAAACGTTTAAATAAAAGAACGTTTTTTGCGCTTTTGAGGTGGTTTTAAATGGTACAATCTTCAAAAAGGCTTATTCCGCTTGCTGCTATGGAGCAGATTATGAAACAGGCAGGTGCAGAGCGTGTTTCTGATAAAGCTAAGGCTGCGCTGAAGGAATTGCTTGAGGAGTATGCTAAAACTCTTGCTCAGGATTCAGTGAAGTTTGCTTTGCATGCTGGCAGAAAGACTATCAAAGCCGGCGACATTAAACTTGCAGCAAAAAAGTAACTAGAAAAGTTTATATACGGACAGATTGGAAAAAATGTTGTCTAGTGAGTGTTAATGAAGATTTCAACCAAATCTGCTGAGGAGATTGTTTCTGAGGTAGCTGGAGATGATGTTCTTCCTTTAGTTAAGGCTTTGCGTAACAAAAGTAATGTTTCTGAGTTTGCTCTTGCTGACAGGATTAAGAAAGAGATTAATCTTACGAGAAATATGTTGTACAGGTTGTACGATAACAATCTGGTGAGTTTTATCCGTAAGAAGGATAAGAAGAAAGGGTGGTATATTTATTATTGGACTTTTAATCAGAAGCGCGTTAAGGATTTGGTTAAGGACGTTAAGCGTAAGCGTTTGGATTCTTTGCGTGAGCGCTTGAATCGTGAGAAGTCTACTCAGTTTTATGCTTGTGCCAGCAAGTGTGTAAGACTCGATTTTGAGCAGAGCCATGATTTTGGCTTCAAGTGCCCTGAGTGTGGTCTTTTGCTTGACTTGGAGGAGAATTCCCAGAAGATTAAGGAATTGGAATCTAATCTGTTGAAGCTGGAAAAGGACTTGAAGACTTTGAGCAAGAAAAAGCGTTAAGTTCCTCAGTTGAATAAATTCCTAGTTCTGTTATTGTTTTGCTGATTGGTATGCAGTCGTGTGTTGCCGGCAGTTTTTGCGTGCACTGAAGCACGCTTCCTATTCCTATTGACTCAAATTTTTGGAGCAGTGCTATTTCTTCCGGTCTTACCAGCGCACCATCTGGTGTGAACCCGTCTGGTTCTGTTATGTAGATGTCTGCTTTTTCCATGCTTGTTTTATCGTCAAATACCCCCTTCTTAATCAGCGCTTTTATCATTCCAGTATTGCCTGATACGCATATCACTTTGCATTTGCGTTCTTTCGCGGCCCGTGGCAGTATTTGTTGCAGTATGGTTTTGGGGTATAGCGCGCATACTGTGCCTCCTTTTGGCAGGACTTTCTCCAGGTTATAGCTTAGCGCATACGTTGCTTTCTCAAAATGTTTGATTAGCGCTCCGCGTGGTATCTGCTTTATTCTTTCCAGAAGTATTGGTGAGGAAAATGTTTTTGTAGGCATTACTTTTTGCGCTTGGATCCGCGCTCTATTTTGATTTCTTCCTGCAGTACTTTGTGCATTATGTTATCCATGTGTTCTTCTATTCTTGCTACCCGTCTTTCCATTAGGACAAGAACTCTCATGCAGTATACTATTCCGAATAGAACTCCTACGATTACCGCAAGAACAATCCTGACTAACATGTCTTCAGCCATATTATGCACCTCTTTTGATTAAGGTTCTTTATAAGTGAGAAGTATAAAAAGGTTTGGAATTGCAGAGCAATTCAAAGCCCAGTCGAATCGGTTAGATTCGACGCGGTTTTGAAAAAATTAGTGCTTTTCCCAAAGCATGTTGAATATGTTTTCAAAGCTTTTTGCAAAGCTTGGCGTGTTGACCCATACTCCGAAATCGTAGTTTGGGTGTGCGTCAGCATCGTCCAGGACCATGAACGTTATTTGTTTTCCGTCTACTATGCAGAATCTTGCTGGTACAGCGTCGATTTGTTTTACTTGTGCTGTTGGCATCATTGTTTTTGCCTGGTTTGCTTGAACTGGAGATAATACGCGTACGTTTACTCCTCGGTCTTTTGCTTTTTGGAAAGCGTTTTTGAATGCTTCTGATTTTCGTGCCATGCCTGATGCAGTTGTCATTATGCATACTGTTTTTTCTGCGTTTTTGATTGCAGATGCAATATGATTGTAAAGGTTTGTTCTTCCTCTTACTGCGCCGGTTAAATCGGCTGGCTCTACAAGGTCTATTCCTTGTTTGTGCAGTGAACTGAGATCTCCGAGAATTTCGCTTTTTTTGAGCGTGTTCAAAAGGTCTACTTGCTTGTCTGCGTCTTCTTGTATTGATTTTTTTACTCTTTCAAGCACTTCTGACGGAGGAACCGCGATATACTTTATCGGTTTTCCGAGCTTCATTATTACAAATCCTTTTCTTTCAAGGCTTTCTAGAACGTCATAGCTTCTGCTTCTTGGCACGTTTGCGATGTCAGAAAGCTCGCCTGCTGTTGCCACTCCTCGTGATAAGAGTGCAGTCCAGAGTTTTGCTTCATAACTGTTTAATCCAAAGTCTTTGAGCTTGTTTAAAAAATCCTTTTGAACTATCATATTTTCTCCCTCGAACACTTGTGTTTCGTTGTTACTCCTTCGTAGGAATAACCAGTATATAAATGTTTCTCTTTTTTGCTATTGATGAGTGTCGAAAACCCGGTTTAAGAATAGGGCACCCTACACCCCACCATTTCCAGTGCAGAGACACACTATGATTTGTATGTTGTATGTTTATATATATAATTATTTATTATATAGAAAGAAATAAAAAAGAAAAAAACCCTGCACCTATTATATACTAAATAACAACTAACAACAAACAACAACACACCACCATCTTTTTTCTCCATAAGAAATGCTGGGGTCTCTCCTTTGCAAACATTTATATATGGAGTTTAGCCTCGGTTTCCACATGAAAGAGGGGTTGGCGGGTTTTTTTGAGAAGTATCTTGAGAAAAAACCCATTTTTAAGAGTAAGCTTGCGCTTCAGTCTAATTTTGCTCCTAACCAGATTTTTCATCGTGATGAACAAATTCAGCAGCTGGCTAACATGCTTGCCCCTGCATTGCGTGGAGAGAAGCCGTCTAACGTTTTTATCTATGGTAAAACAGGCACTGGCAAAACGCTTACTGTAAAATATACGACTCAGCAGTTGATGGATCTTGCTTCTCAGAAGAAACTACCTATCAAAGTTATCTACCTTAATTGTAAGCTGAAAAAACTCGCCGATACAGAATATCGTATTGTTGCCCAACTGTTGCGCGAGTATGGTAAGAATGTTCCTCCTACCGGCTTGCCTACTGATGAGGTTTATCATTTGTTTTTTAGCACGATTGATAAGGAGAAGCACGTTCTTATTTTGATTCTTGACGAGGTTGACCAGCTTGTTGGCCGCGCTGGTGATGAGTTGTTGTACAATCTTACTCGTATCAATTCCGAGCTTAAGAATGCCCAGATTACCCTTATCGGTATTTCTAACGATTTGGTTTTTACTGATTCTCTTGACCCGCGTGTCAAGAGCTCTTTGAGCGAGGAAGAGCTCATTTTCCCTCCTTACAATGCTGAGCAGATTCAGAGTATTTTGCATCAGCGCGCCGTATTCGCATTCAACCCTGAGGTTTTGGCAGAGGGCGTTCTTGAGAAGTGTGCTGCTTTTGCTGCGCGCGAGCACGGTGATGCTCGCCGTGCGTTGGAGCTTTTGCGTGTTTCTGCAGAGCTTGCCGAGCGTCAGGGTGAGTCTAAGGTGTCTATTGCTCATCTTGATCTTGCAGAGGATAAGATTGAGCGTGACCGCGTTATTGATGTTATCGCCACTCATCCTAAGCAGTATCAGGTGGCGTTGTTTTCAATTCTTGATGCTTGTTCGCAAAAGCCTGGCGTTTTTACTGGTGAGATTTATGCTTTGTACGAGAAGTATTGTTCCCAGATTGGTCTTAGGCCTTTGACTCAGCGGCGTATTAGCGATATTATTGCTGAGTTTGATATGTTGGGCATCATTAGTGCCAAGGTTATTAGCAAGGGTCGTTATGGTCGTACCCGCGAGATCGGCATCGGTGTCAATGATTCAATTGTTGAGAAGATCAAGAGTATGTTGTCTGAGGAGCTTGGCTTGTCATGGAGCTCTTAGTTAAGAAGAAGGAGATTGTTGGAGCTTTTTTGAGGAGTAATGTTCTTGTTAGTCGTGAGGTTATTGCCATGTTGGACCAGCCTGGCGTTGCTGATCAGTGGTATGATGCGCTTTCCAGGGGTGTTCGTCCTAATGCTCTCTTGGTTCCTGATTCCGGGTCTGCTGTTCGTGTCGTCTGGGAGTATGATGATAAGCCGAAGAAGCGTTCTGTTCAGGATTTTGTTGATTATTTTAATGCCCGTTACCGTTCTTTGGAGCGTTTGCTTCAGTCAAGGCAGGATTTGCAGAATTTGACTTCTATTTCCCGTTTGCGTTTAAAGAAGGACCGTGAAACTCTTTCCATTATCGGTATTGTTTCTGATAAGCGTGTGACGAAGAATGAGCATATCCTGATTACTTTGGAGGATTCTTCTGGTTCGATTAACGTTTTGTTTTCCAAGTCTAAGCAGGACTTGCACACTCTTGCTTCCGATATCGTTTTTGATGAGGTGTTGGGTGTTTCCGGCGTTTTGGGTGATGGTATTGTTTTTGCGAATTCCTTGGTTTTTCCTGATATTCCTGTTGTTGAGATGAAGCATTCGCCTGATGAAGCGTATGCTGCTGTTCTTTCCTGTGTGCACGTTGGTTCTTCTCTTTTTGAGGCAGAGAAGTTTGAGAATTTTATAAAGTGGGCTAATGGCGAGGGGCCTGATCAGGAGATTGCCAAAAAGTTGAAATATTTATTTGTCTCAGGCGACCTTGTGGATGGCGTGGGTATTTATCCCCGTCAGGAAAAAGAGCTTACCATTACAGATATCAGGGAGCAGTATCGTGAAAGTGCGAGATTGTTGGGCCGTTTGCCGAAAAGCATTAATATCATTATTTGTCCTGGTAATCACGATGCTGGCCGGCTTAGTGAGCCTCAGCCAAGGCTGATGAAAGAGTATGCCCGGCCATTGTGGGATCTTTCTAATGTTATCATGGTTACCAATCCTTGTGTTGTTAATATTCATTCTTCTTCCGATTTTTCCGGTTTTGATGTTTTGTTGTATCATGGTTTTAGTTTTGATGATTATGGCGAGATTGTTCCGAGCATTAAGAACAGCGGCAAGCACATTTCTGATCGTGTGCCTCTCATAATGAAGTTTTTGCTTCAGCGCCGTCATCTTGCTCCTCAGCACACCAGTACGATGTACATTCCTGATTCGCGTATGGACTCGTTGTTTATTGACAGGGTGCCTGATTTGTTTTTTGCAGGTCACATTCACAAGGCAGGGTTTTTGCATTATAGGGGCACTACTTTGGTTGCGGGGAGCTGTTTCCAGTCCAGGACTGCGTATCAGGAAAAGTTTGGTCACAATCCAGAGCCTGGTGTTGTGCCGGTCGTTAACTTGCAGTCCCGCCAGGTTTTGATGTTGAGGTTTTGAATGATAGCATCTGTTGAAATGTCTGGATATTTTGAAAAATTGAAATCAGAGGTTGCGCGTCTGTATAGTATTGCTTCCCAGGCGCGTTCTAAGGGTTTTGATCCTGATAAGGTTGTTGAGGTTTCTCTTGCTGATAACATGGCTCAGCGTGTTGTTGGTCTTATTTCAGTTATTGCTCCTCAGATTGTTAATTCTGGCGTTGTTGAGCGTATTATTGAGTTGGAAAAGCAGTATGGTTCTCTTGATTGGCGTGTTGCTTTGAAGATTTCTGAGGAGATTGCTCTGGAAAAGTTTTGCAAATTTGAGAGCAGACAGCAGGCTATGGAGATTGGCATTCGTACTGGTTTTGCGTATGTGACTGTCGGTGTCGTCAGCTCTCCGCTGGACGGGATTGTTAACATTGAAGTCAAGAAAAGGATGGATAATCGTGGAGAGTATATTTGTGTTAATTATGCTGGTCCTATTAGGAATGCTGGCGGTACTGCTGCTGCTGTTAGCGTTATCATTACTGATTATGTTAGGAAGTGTTTGGGTTTTGATGTTTATGATGCCCAGCCTGATGAGATCAGGCGTGCTTCTATTGAACTGCAGGATTATCATGAGCGCGTTACAAATCTTCAGTATTACCCGAGCGAATCTGAGGTTGATTTCCTCCTGCGTAATCTGCCTGTTGAGGTCAGCGGCGACCCGAGCGAGAAGATCGAGGTTTCTAATTTCAAGGATTTGCCTCGTGTTCCTACTAATCAGATTAGGTCTGGTTTTTGTTTGGTGTTGTCTTCGTGTATTCCTTTGAAGGCTCCTAAGCTGTGGAAGCAGTTGAGTGTTTGGGGCAAGGACTTTAATCTTGATTCTTGGAATTTCCTTGAAGAGTTTTTGCGCATTCAGAAGAAGGCTAAGGCAGGTAAACAGCAGGAAGAGTCTCATCAGAAGATCGCTCCTGATTACACGTACATTGCTGATTTGGTTGCCGGCAGGCCTGTTCTTGGTTATCCTTTGCGTCCTGGTGGTTTTCGTTTGAGGTATGGAAGGTGTCGTACGAGTGGTTTTAGCGCGCAGGCTGTTCATCCTGCTACTATGTACATTTTGAATCAGTATATTGCGACTGGCACTCAGTTGAAGACAGAGCGTCCTGGCAAGGCCGCGAGTGTATCTGCTTGTGATTCAATTGAAGGTCCTATTGTGAAGTTGCAGGATGGTTCTGTTCTTCAAATTCATACTTTTGATGATGCCAAGCGCGTTCATCCTTTTATTAAGGAGATTTTGTTTTTGGGTGATATTTTGGTGTCTTATGGTGATTTTTTCAATCGTGCTCACCCTCTCGCTCCTGCTGGTTATTGTCATGAGTGGTGGTTGCAGGAGGTCAGGCGTTCTTTGAGCGAGGTTCCTCCTATTTCTTCTGCGCAGGAAGCTGTTGCTCTTGCTCGTGCTTCCAAGACGCCTTTGCATCCTGCTTATACTTGTTATTGGAACTTGTTGTCTTGCGATGAATTCCGCAGTCTTCTTGACTGGTTTGATCACGCTAAGGTTCATACTACTGAGCTCGGCATTCAGAAGATTGTTCTTCCTGCTGGTGATGCCAAGCGTTGTCTTGAGCTTATCGGTTTGCCTCATATTTTCGTTAATAATGAGTTTGTTGTTATTGAGCGGGATTTTGCTGTTGTGCTTTCTGCCATGTTCCATTTGATTGATGAGAAGCCCAGTTCGTTGAAGCGTTTTATTTCTGATAGTGTTTCCGTTCTTGATGTTATTAACCAGTTTTCTCCTTTTGTTGTTCGTGATAAGGCTGGTACTTTTATTGGCACCCGTATGGGTCGTCCTGAAAAGGCTAAGCAGAGAGAGCTGACTGGTTCTCCGCACGTTTTGTTTCCTGTTGGCGATGAAGGCGGTCGTTTGCGCAGTTTCCAGAGTGCTCTTTCTGCCGGCAGGGTTACTGCTGATTTCCCGTTCTTTTTCTGTTCTAAGTGCAATGCTGAGACTGTTTTGGGTGTTTGTGAGGTTTGTGGTTCTCAGACCGTGCAGAAGTGGAAGTGTGAGCGGTGTGGTTTGCAGGATTCGAATAAATGTGCTGTTCATGGTCCCAATGATCCGGCTTCTGAGCGATCTGTTCCTATTAAGCATTATTTTGATTCTGTTCTTGCCAGGCTTGGCATTCAGCAGTATCCTGAGTTGATTAAGGGTGTTAGGGGCACAAGCAACAAGGAGCACATTCCTGAGAACTTGGGCAAGGGTATTTTGCGTGCTCGCTATGATGTTCACGTGTACAAGGATGGCACTACTCGTTATGATATGACTCAGCTGCCTCTCACTCATTTCAAGCCTTGTGAAATTGGTTCTTCTGTTGAGCGTTTGAAAGAGTTGGGTTATGTTAAGGATGTTTACGGTTTTGATCTTGTTAATGATGCTCAGATTTTGGAGTTAAAGCCTCAGGATGTCGTGTTGCCTAGCTGCAGTGAGAGTCCTGATGATGGTGCTGATAAGGTTCTTGCTAACGTTTCTCATTTTGTTGATGATGCTTTGGAGTTTTTGTATGATTTGCCTCGTTTGTATAATGTTGCTTCTGCTCAGGATTTGATTGGCCAGCTTGTTGTTGTTCTTGCTCCTCACACCAGCGCCGGAATTGTTGGCAGGATTATCGGTTTTTCCAGGACTCAGGGCTTGTTTGCTCATCCTTTGTTGCATGCTGCTACGAGGCGTGATTGTGATGGTGATGAGGCTTGTGTTGTTTTGGTGATGGACGTTTTTTTGAATTTCAGCAAGAAGTATTTGCCTCCTTCAAGGGGTTCTACTATGGATACTCCTTTGGTTTTGACCAGCGTTCTTACTCCTAGCGAGGTTGATGACATGGTTTTTGATATGGACGTGGCATCGCAGTATCCTATTGAGCTTTACGAAGCTAGCTTGCAGTTTAAGGCTCCTTGGGAGGTTAAGGTTTCTCAGATTAAGTCTCGTTTGAACAAGCCTGAGCAGTATGAGGGAATGATGTTTACTCATGATATTTCTAATCTTAATCAGACTGTGAGGTGCAGTGCTTACAAGACTTTGCCTTCTATGGAGGATAAGTTGAAGGGTCAGATGGACATTGCAGAGAAGCTCAGGAGTGTTGATGCTTCGGATGTTGCTCGTCTTGTTATTGAGAAGCATTTCTTGAAGGACATCAAGGGAAATCTGAGAAAGTTTTCAATGCAGGAATTCCGTTGTGTTGCTTGTAATGAGAAGTTCCGTCGTCCTCCTCTTGTTGGCAAGTGTACTAAGTGTAATGGTAAAATCATTTTTACAGTTAGCGAAGGTTCTATTTCCAAGTATTTGGAGCCTACCATTTCATTGGCGAAAAAGTATAATGCGTCTCCTTACCTTCAGCAGACTATTGAATTGCTTAAGGTTCGTTTGGAGAGCGTGTTTGGAAAGGAGCCTGATAAGCAGGTTAACTTGGGAGCGTGGTTTGGGTGATAGCGTCGGGGATCGAGAAGGGGCCGGGCGTTAAGGCCCCTTCGGTATCAGAAGCGCAGCCTAAAAGACCGGGAGTTGGTGTCGGAGTTATCATAAAGAAAGATAACAAGATTTTGTTGCAGAAGCGTATTGGCGCTCATGGTCCTGGTTGTTGGTCTCCTCCTGGAGGTCATATGGAGTTTGGCGAGTCTCCTGAAGAGACTGCTGTGCGCGAGACTTTGGAAGAGGTTGGTGTTTCTGTCAGGAATCCGAAGGTTGTTGGTGTGACTAATGATGTTCATCTTGCTGAAGGCAAGCATTACATTACTATTTTTGTTGAGGCAGAATACGCGGGTGGTGAAGCCAGGATATGTGAGCCTGACAGGACTTCTGATGTCGGCTGGTTTTCTCTTGATAATCTTCCCGTGCCTTTGTTCCTGCCGATAAAGAATTTTGTTGAGAATAAGCGTTTGTTGTAATCATTCGTGTATCAGTATTGCTTGTGCGTGCGGTATTCCTTTTATTATTATGATGTTTTCTTGTCCTATTACTCCTTCCTGCAATCCTAGGTTTATTGCTTCCTGCCCGACTAGGTTAACGCCGTCCGCGTTTCTGATTAAGTCTCCTATTTCTTCTATTTCAAGTTCTTCCCCTTTGTAGAATTCTCCTCGTAGGTCGAGTTGTTTTCCGTTTTCTTCGAACAGTTTGCCTAGTAAGTCTTTGTCGCATACTGCGATTATCGTTCTGCTTTCTTTTTTGTGTATTTTTACAAGCATCGGCATATGTCGGTTTTGTTCATTTTCGAACACGTTTTTTAAGGATTATTACATTTTCGATTTTACTGGGTGTTTGCTTCCGCAGGCTGAGCACTTCAAAAAGCTGAAGTCTCCTTCTTTTTTGATTTCAGTGTCTGGCTTTCCGCAGTCAGGGCACAATACAAACTCGTGTGCGTATTGTTTTATTTTGTCGTTTATCCTGCCTGCTGGCATTTTTGCTCCTAATACCAGTAGTCCTGATCTTGATATTTCGCCCGGAGTTGCAAGTTCCTTTAGCACGTATTTCAGTAAATGGTCTGTTTGCCTGCGCAGCACGCTTGCTATCTGTAAGAAGTTGGTTATGATGGTCTTGTTGCCTTCAAGGTGTCCTTTTGCTTTTGGTATTTCAAAGCGTTCTTTTTCGAAAACGCTTTGAGGCAGTCGTTCGCGTGCCCTTTTAAGCAGTAGTTCATATTCCATAAGACGATAAAGTTCTATGAGGGTATTTAAACATTTTGCAAATTTAGAATAGGGCGGGTGTTACGAATACTTCCAGCAGTGCTGCGATGAATAGCACAAGAACTGATAGTAAAAGCAGGTCTGAAACGTCCAGCAGTATTTTTTCGAATTTTCCTGTGCCGAAATCGTGTTTTACGATTGATACTGATAGGATGCCTCCGGCCACTCCTGCAATGATGTATGCAAATATTTCAGGAACGCCGTGTATTGCGTATCGCAGTATGCTTAATGAGCCGACGTAAAAGTATGCTGCAACTTTGCTGAAACCAGTAACGCCTGCGAATTGTGCCATGTGCGTGCGTATGAAATTGCCTGCTGCTGCTCCGATTACGCTGGCGTTCCATGTGAGAATGAATATTGCTCCTGCGCCGTACAAAAAGCTGAATAGTATGCAGAAGATTAGTACTTTGACGTTGTTTAGGAATATCTTGCTTAGTAGTGCTGTTTGTGTTATTTGGCCGGTTACGTGCTGGTTTAGGTTTGTTATGGTTTGTGATTGTACTTTGAATAGTCCGGATGCAACGTCTGAGGGCAGAGCGCTGTACCAGAAGGAGAATGCGATTGCCATGCCTGCGAACAGCATTAGGTAGAAGAACAGGGCAGGAGCGTGCTCTCTTAGCATTGATTGTCCTTCTATGTTCAAGTCTTTGCTTTCTTCAAATCGCAGTGTGTGGAACATTAATGGTATTGCTGCCATTGCTGATAGGAATACCATGACCATGCTGCTTTGTTCTTCAAATATCCACATTGATAGAAATATGGCTAATGTTGCGTAAGCAAAGCCGAGTAGTAATACTGCTAATGGCTGTCGCTCTGCGCGCGGCGGTGATAATAGTGATTCTAGCACCATCTTTTTCACTTATGAGCTGACTGGAGTCTTTATATAGTTTTGGCTTTATTCCAGAATTCTTAGCTTTCCAGGTCTTGTTTCAAATATTTCTCCTGTTGATAGCAGGTGTATTACTTTGTCTTCTCCTATTTGGCTGGCGACTTTTTGGTAGTCTGCTCCTTCTCCTTTGTCTAATGTGCGTATTATGCTTATCGGGTCTTGTCTTGGGTGTGTTTTTTCTCTTATTTCTAGCCATTTTGGGTCTATTTTTTTGACTATTTCTCCCAGTATGTAGCATTGGTCGTTGTGCATTCTTGGTCTTCCTATTACGAGTACAGTGTCGCCAATGTTGGCGTTGAAAGAGTTTTCAAAAGTTCTTACTAGTATGCTTCCTGTGCTGTCGTCTACTACTAGTTCGTTTGTTGATACGACAATGCCGTACATTCGTGCCCTGGTTATCGCGCTTCCGTCTTTTAGCAGGATTTCGCTTGGCGAGTTTTCTCGGAGTAGAAGGCTTCCGCTGAGCAGTTCTGATATCCAGACGTGTTTTGCTGTATCTCTTTCCACCAGGTTAGAATTCCAGTTTTCGGTTTATATGTTTTTATGTTCTCTACTGTTGTGGTAGTGTTGCTTGTATATTTGTAAGTTCTGCCAGGGACTGGCAGGAATTTTTCATGTACGGATTTGTTATTTCATTGCAGACTGAGAAGTCGTTTTTGTATGCGAATGGGATGTAGCACGCGTCTCTGACGTCTGAATCTGTTACTTGCGTGCATGGTTCTTTGCTTCCGCTTGCTTCTGAGATTATGTTTAAGCAGCCGTCTACGAGCGTTCGTTGCGACATTGATTTGCATGCTTCCAGCGCTTTTGGAAGGTCTGTGGCTGCTAGTTCTTTTGCTGTTTCTTTGATCGCGTCTGGTCCTGTTGGTCTTTCAGCGCAGTCTAGTACGCAGGTTGACATGGTTTCTCCTGCTTCGCATTGGTTGTTTCCGCAGCAGGGCTTGATTGGTGTGCTGGTGCATTCTCCGTTTACGCAGGTGTCTGTTGTGCAGAAGTTGAGGTCGTCGCATCCTCCTGGGCAGGTTTGTTGTGAGATTTTTGCTGCTTCTGTTGTTTTTTCTTTTAGTGTTTCGCCTGGTGTTGGTGCTTTGGTTTTTTCCGTTATTTCAAAATCTGCTGTTTTTGTTATTGTTTTATCGCCGTATGTTAGTGTTGCTTCTAGTGTGTATGCTCCTGGCGTTGCTCCTGGTAGTGATAGTGTGCTTGGAACGCTTGTGCGTGTTGTTGCTGTGAAGCTTTCCGTTTTTGATGCTATTTTGCCTTCTGGTCCTGTTACCTTATAGTCTATTAGGCCGTTGGTTTTTCTTCCGCTTGGGTTTTGTATTTCAAAGTTTACTGCTAAATCTTGTCCGGTTGATATTTTTGTGCTGAACAGGTTTGCTGAAAAGCGTAGTACAACAGGTGCGGGCTGTATGAGTTTGAGTATTATCAATACTCCTCCTGCCAGCACCAGTATTATCAGGAATGCGATTATGAGTGTTTTGGTGTTTATGTGTCTTTCTGCAGGCGCTCCTGCGAGTTGCATTGCGTAATTGACGTCGGTTGGAGAATAGCCTGCGTTAATCAGTGTAGTTCTGATTGTTCCGGCATCGTATCCTTGTTGTAGGAGCCGGCGTACGTATTCTGCTAAGGTTTCCTGCACCATCTTTTTTTGTCTTACTTGTATTAGTTCTTTGATTATGATTAGCTTGTTTCTCGTGCTTGCCGGCGTGTCTGTTGCTATTCTGTCGATGTCGAACGTTCCTGTTTTTTCATCAAGTGCTACCTGTCTTAAGCAGTAATCCATCAGTTCTACTGCTTTTTTCGCGTCTCTTTTGAGCACCTTGTCGCTTAGTCTCAGCCTTGCTGATGCTTCTGATAGTCTTACCAGTCCTTCCAGTTGTCTTGCTGATATGGGGATTGCTTTTATTTCTCCGCTTGCTGATGCTCGCATTTTTAGGTAGTATTCCTGCAGTTCTTCTGCTGCCGCGTCTGTTAGTTTCGGGAATATGTTTTGTCTTGCGTATGCGAAGTATTTTCTTAGTAGTTTCGTGTTGATTTCTGGTTTTTCAACATTGTTTTTGTGCAGTTCTAAAATGAATTTCGCCATTTTTTCGTCTTTTGTTGCGTCTGGCAGGTCTTTGATTGGAAATATTAGGTCGAATCTGTTGATGAGTGTTGGTGCCAGGTTTATTTGGCTGGCGACAGTATCGTATGGGTCGAATCTTCCGAATTTCGGGTTTGCTGCTGCTAGTACTGTTGTCTCGCACCTTAGTGATGCTTGTATGTTTGCTTTGCTGATTGTGACGCTTTGCTGTTCTAGTGCTTCGTGCATTGCCCATCCGTCTTCTTTTGTCATTTTGTCCATTTCGTCAATACAACATAAACCTTTGTTTGCCAGAACTAATGCTCCTGCTTCCAGGCTCCATCCTTGCAGGAATTCGTCTTTGACTACTGCTGCTGAAAGTCCTGCGCCGCTTGCGCCCTTTCCTGTTACATATCGTCCTTTGGGTGCTACGAACTGCATTCTTTTGAGTAATTGTGATTTTGCCGCTCCTGGGTCTCCTACTAATAGTACGTGTATGTCTCCTCTTGTTACTATTCCGTCGTCTCTTTTCTTTCGTACTCCTCCTGCTAATTGTAGTGCGAGTGATTCTTTGATTTTGTCGTGTCCGTAGATGCTTGGCGCCATTGAGCTGACTATTTTTCTCATTAGGTTTGGGTCTGCTGCTAAGTCTTTGATTTCTTTGAGTTCTTCTGGCAGTATGTTGATTTCGCTGTAGTCTTCGTCTACGCCTTCTAACTGGTTTGCTTCTATGAACAGGTCGAACTTGGTGCTTTGTCCTCCTGTTTTTAGGAATATTGGGACTTCTTTTACTTGTCCTGTTACTGCCACTCTTGCTCCGGGGTTTGTTCTTTTCTCAGTAAGAGGAGATACTAAATCGTTTTTTAGGAGGATGTTCATTCTTTTTGGTTGTTCTCCTCCGTCTAATTGTTCTGGTACTTCTTCGAGCACCATCATTTGCGCGTCTACGAGTTCTTTGCTTACGAGTCTGAATTTGCCTTTTCTTCCGCAGCTGCATCTTGTTGGTTCCTGGAATTTGCTGTCGAGTTGTAAAATTGAGTGTGTGTTTCCGCAGCTTGGGCATTCGAATTTTGCTGCTGCTACTTGCGGTCTTACTTCGCTTTTGTTTCTTACCACTCCTTGGAATCCGTATAGTTTGTTGAGGTGTTTGCTTCTGATTTCTCTTATCATTATTTGCGCGCTTTTCGGCAGTGCTCTGAACCTTAATACGAATCCTTTGACTGTTTGTCCGATGTTTAGTTGTTCTACTGCTATTTCTGCTGCTTTGAGGACTTCTTCCGGCTGGTCTAGTAGCAGGTCTGCTACTTCTGGGTCGTGCATTGCCAGATTGTTGAATTCTACTGTGAGGCTTTTTTCTCCTTTTCTTATTCTTTCAAGTATCTGGTCATAGTACATTTTTTCAAGAAAGTCTTGCGTTTTCGTGATTAAGGTAGTAGCGTCCATTTATCCCCCTGTTTAGAAATAGAGGGGAACTTAAAAAGGTTTGTGGTGTTTGAGTTATATACCCTAACGTTTCCGATGGAAACTATCGTCGAGAATGATAAAAAATAGTATTTACTTCTGCTTGACTTTCTTCAGGTTCTCAATCAGCTTGTCTAGTGCTATGTTTACTTCTTCTTCTGATTTTGTTCCTGTGCAGACTATTTTTCCGTTTGAGAACAATAGGAATGTTGCTTTTTGTTCTGGTAGTTTGTATACGAGTCCTGGGAACTGTTCTGGTTCGTACTCTGTGTTTTCGAGCTTCATTGCAAGTATGTTCAGGTTTAGTGCCATTCCTACGCTTCCTGCCGCTACGATGTTCTGGATTTTGACTTCTGGGAAGTCTTTGATTTTGACGTTTATTTTTTCAAGTGATTTGATTATTTTTCTGATGCTTTCGTGCACGTTCGCCATTGTGCGTGCGCCTGTGCATACTATTTTGCCTGAGCTGAATATCAAAGCAGAGGTTTTTGGCTCTTTAATCCTTATAACAAGTCCTGGGAACTGTTCTGGGTTGTACTCTGTGTTTGACAGTGTTGCTGCCATTTTTTCGAGTGGTATGTCGTGTCCGAGTGATGCGCTGACTACTATGTTTACAACTTTGATTTCTCGTTGAGAAGTTTCTTTTGCTTTCTTTGCCATGTTTTATCCCCCCGACGTGATTTAAAAAGGGGTGGTTTAAATACTTTGTGATTTATATACTGTAGTGGTCATATCGTCGATAAGAATGAATTATTTTAAATATGGAAATTAATACACTTTCATTACTTTTCTCAGTCCTGTGCTGATTAGTATTGCTGATATGATGTACACCCATATCCAGCTGAGTTTCCAGAAGACTTTGAGTTGTTTGTTTCCTAGTGTTACTGTTTTGAACACGTCGCTCTTATAACTCTCCGGCGTTGTTGCGTATCTGGGCTCTGTTGTAATAATAATCTTTTTGTCTATTTCCTGTCCGTTGCTTGCTAGTGTTGCGAAGTATTCTCCTCGTTTTCCTTTCAGTGAGAACATCGCTTCTCTTTCAGTTATCTCTTTTGTATTCGTTCCAACTATTTGCAGTCCTTCCGGCACGTTTATTGTGACGTTTCCTTCGATGCCTTTTGCCATTGTTGCAGTCATGTTGAATTCTGTGTCTGGTAATAATGGTTCATAAGCGAAGTGTGCGTTCATCCAGCCGAAAATAAGTAATATTGGAATAAATGTGATCAGCGTGGGCTTCATGCTTTTGCCCATGTATTTCATGTTAAGGCTCATAGTGTCTTTTTGTATTTTTCCCAGCTGTTCCATGTCTTTTGTTTCTTTCATTTTTTGCTGGTATTTTTTCAGGTCGTCTTTCATTTGTTTCATTTCTTCCTGGTTTGTGAAGTATTTGTATATCACCACAATCAGTAATGAAATGGCAAGTGACAATACTAATATCGCCCATAGTGGGTCCCAGTTTAGCATGAAGCCGAGTGTTTTGTCAAAGAATTCTTGTATCAATTTATCCTCCCATGAATTTTCTTAGCATGGGGTTCATGTCCATCATGTGTTGTCTTGCGATGTCTTCATATAACCTGTAGATTATCATGACTGACAGTAATAGGCTTGTTCCGTTTGTTAGACATCCGCTGATGTCTGCTAGTCCTGCAAGTAGTCCTACTGCTATTGCTCCCATTATTGTTAGTGGAATGATGTACCTCTGTAACAGTCTCTCCAGAACGCGTTCATCTTTTCTGAATCCCGGTATTTGGAGTCCTGATGCCATGATTTGTTTTGCTTGGCTTCTTGCGTCCATGCCTGATGTTTGTACCCAGAACCAGGAGAATATGACTGCTCCTACTATCATGAATATGATGTAAACCATTCCTTGGAGTACTGTTCCTGCTGTTAGTCCTCCTCTTATGAGGCTTCCTACAATGTCTGGCGGTGTTACCCATGCTACGAATCCTGTTGCTGGTGAGTTTCCTGCGAATGTTCCTAAGAGGGGGAATCCCCAGTTTTGGAGCAGTCTTGCCCATAGTTGTACGTTTGCCAGTAATGCGCTGATTAAGATGACTGGGATGTTTGATGTGTAGATGAAGTGTAATGGCCATCTTATGCCGTGTCCTCGTACTCTGCCGAATGATAGTGGTATTTCTACTTTCATTGCTTGTGCGTATACTGCTATGGCGAAGATTACTACGGTTGATAGTATTCCTGATATCATTAGTAGTGCTGTTTGTGGGTCTCCTGCTGACAAACTCTGAAATAGTGCTGGTAGCGCTCCTGTTGCTATGCTTGGGTTTGTTGGTGAGGGCAGTGGTGATAATATTCTGATGAATAGTGATTGTGAGACTCCTGCTGCAATAAATAGCGAAACTCCTGAGCCAAATCCCCATTTGGTTGTTACTTCGTCCATGAACATGATTAGTATTCCTCCGAGGATGAGTTGGAATACCAGTAATAGTTCTAGCTGGAAGTATACGAATGTTCCTGCCAGTGCTTCTGGTGGTGCGAGTCCTCCCATGAAGACGTATATTGCTGATTCGAATATGACAAAGAATACTGCCATTATTTTTTGGAGTCCTTGGAATCTTTGTTTTCCTTCTTTTGTGGTTAAATCAAATTTTACCAGTCCGCTTCCATTAAGTAATTGCAGAACTATGCTTGCTGTGACTATTGGTCCGATTCCCAGCGAGATTATGCTTCCAAAGCTTGCTCCAAGGATAATCGATAATAGTTCAAATCTTTGCAAAGCGTTTTGTCCTAGTCCGAATAAGGGGACAAGGCCCAATATGAAGAATAATAGAAGTATTATGCCGGTCCATTTGAGTTTTTCTTTGAATGATAACTTTTTTTGTGTTGGATGGCTGACTTCTGGTAGGTTTTTCAGTATTGTGTCCCAAAGACTCATTTGTTCACCAGTTCGCCGCCGGCTTTTTTGATTTTTTCAGCCGCGCTTGCTGTTGATTTTGCTATGGTGATTTTTATTTTTCTTGTTATTTTTCCTGTTCCGAGTAGTTTGTCATAGCCTAATTCTTTCAGGTTAAGAACGATTGTTCCTGCTTCCTCCTTGGCTTGTTTATTTGCCATCCATGCTGGCAGTTTGTCTTCTACGTCTCTTAGCGTGATTGCGTTGATCGTTTTTGCTGTTTGGCATACGAATCCGTGTTTTCCGAAGTATTCTGTTGCCCATATTGATGGTTTTTTGTTGTCTGCTTTTTTGCCTGTTCCAGCCATTCCGTATCCGCCTCTTGATCCGGAATTTCTGTGCTTGTTTCTTCCCCATCCGTGTGTTCCGGATCGTTTGCCGGATTTTTTCTGGTGTTTGACTACCACTTTACATCATCCTCATTAGAATGTCGTTTATTTTTTCTGCTCTGTTTCCGTATGCGCCGCCTTTTCTGAATGGCATTTTGACTCCTTTTCTTCCGTAGCCTTTTCTTGGCGGGTTTAGGCAGAAGATTTTGTCTCCTTTCTTTTTCAGTGCGATTGTCGTTTTTTCGTCTACTGGTCCCCACGTGGCGAATGGCTCGATAACTCTTAGCATTCCTTTTAGGTGTGGTGATTCTTCCAGTATTACGCAGTGGTTTTTCTTGTTCAGGTTTAGTAATTTGAAAGTGTCGCTTACTTTGCTTGTTTTTCTTGTGTCTCCCCGTGTTCTTATTATTGCGAGTTTCATGGTTTTTTGCCTTCTATCATGTGAACGTTTTTGATGTGTTCTGGTCTTGGCTTGAATGCGGTTAGTTTTTTGAGTGCTTGTATGCAGGCTTGTATCAGGTTTACTTTTGAGCGGGTTTGTCCTGCTGCGTTGCTGTACACGTTTTCTATGCCTGCCAGTTTGAGTATTTTTCCGCATTCTTTTTCGATGATGAGCCCTTTTCCTTTTGGCGCTGGCAGGAGTTTGAGTCTTACTGATCCGCATTTGCCTTGTACTGCCCATGGTATGCTGTGTGGTTCGCTTGTTGCGTCTTCCCAGCTTCCCGCTCCTCTTCTTATTTTGAATATGTTGAGTTTTGCGATTCTGACTGCTTTTTCTCTTGCTGGTACGGTGTCTTTGCTTTTTCCGTATCCTATTCCAACGTACCCGTCAGAATTGCCCACGACTGCCATACAGGCAAAACTTGGCTTGTTTCCTTCTGGTGTTTTCTTTTGTGTTTGTTTGAATATTCTTCTTGAGCCTCCTCCGAATTTTCCTTTGCTTTGTCCTATCATGAGGAGTTCTGACTGCAGGTTTGGCATTAGGCAGTCTACTATCTGGTCTTCAAGAATTGGTATTCCGTTGTCTAGGATCGTGTCGATTTCTGTTACTTCTCCGTTTTTGACTTTTCTGCCGAGTGTTTTTCGTTCATAAGGCACCTATGGTCTTCTTTACTGTGTCAAAGTGTTGCGGGAGCGTTTCCGGGTCAAGGTTTGCTTTTATGTACTTGCCGAACTGTTTTTCGTATTTTTCCTTGTTTGCTTTTAGTTGTTTTGCGTAGTTTGCGATGTGTTCTCCTCTGATGCGTTGTACATTTGGCACGACTTCTTTTGATACTGATAAGTTCAATCCGCCGTCTACTGCTCCTTGTGCTGTCGCGTATAGAACGCTTCCTTTCACGCTTGTGTTTTGGCCGATGTCGAGTGCGCATTCGATTTTTTTCTTTGCCTTTTTTGCAAGCAGAAGGCCGACAAGGTATGCTGCGCCTGTGTTTTGTGTTCCTGCTTTCCATCCGTGTTTTGCCAGCTCTCTGGTGTGTGCTGTCAGGATTATCTTGTCTCCTTTTGGCTGGAATTCTATTATTTGTAGGCTGATGTGCTTCAGGCTTTTTCTGACTGCGAGTCTTGGCTTGTTTCCAAGTAGCATTTTCATTCTTTTCTTGTAGTCAGTTTTTCCTTCTCGTTTCCGTCTGTATGGTATTGAAATTGTGTTTGCCATTATTTCTCCTTAATCATCTCTTGTTCTTTTACGTGGATTTTGATGTGTTTTGTGCTTCTGAAGTATCCGCCTTTGACTTTTCCGTATAGTTCCCGGAATGCTTTTTTGTCGATTAGCTTGTTTTCTTTGAGTTTCTTTATGAGCATGCGTTGTGCGCGGACTCCGTTTATCCACGTGTCTTTTGGGTTCTGTCGCGCTGTTGATTTTCCTTTTCTGGAGCCGTGGCCTGCTCGTCTTCCTTTTCTTTTTTGGAATTGGATTACTTTGGCTCTTGCCCTGCTGACTCCTATGAATCGTTTTTTCGTTATGATTCCTTTGTTTATCAGTCGTTTTACGTCGAATGTGGTGATTGCTTCTCTTATTTCTGTTAGTTTTTCAGGGTCAAACCTTATTCGGTGTGGTCCGCATTTGAGTGCATTTGCCGCTAATCTTTTTTGTAGGTCCATTTTATTCCTTCTGTGTCAGTATTTTTTCCATTTCTTTTCGTTCTTGTTCTTTAGTTTTCTGTGGTTCTTCTTCTTTCTTTGGCTGTTCTTTTTGTTTTGCCGCTTTTGCCTGTGCTTTGTTTTTCTTTGCGTCTTTTCTTGCGCTCACATTGTTTGTGAGTGTTTTTATCATTTCATCGGCATTTTTGACGTTTAGTATTGTTAGTCCTTTTTGTTTGCATGCTGTGAGTATCTTGATTTTGTTCTTTCCGCCGACGTGTCCTATGATGATGCCTTGTGTTTTCGCGTCTGCTTTTTCAAGCTGGTCGGTATTGTATGCAATTACTGGCATTAGCCCGCTTGAGTGCATTCCTCTTACTTCTGCTGGTCCTCTGTAGCCCACGTTTACGCATGCGGGTCTTCCCCAGAGTCCGTCTCGCATTTTGCTGTGCATTCCTTTTGGTTTTCTCCAGCTGTCGCAGCCTACTTCTGTGCGTTTTTGCGTGTCTTGAGGCAAAAATCTGGGTCTTCTTGCGCTTATTTCCTTTCTCAGTTCGAGTAATTTTTTGGTTGTCATGGTTCAAAGATTTTTTTGCCGGCTTTTTCTATCATGTAGATGCCGTCCTGGAATACTCTTAGGTCTCTGTTCGCTTTTGCTGTTAGGAGTTCGATGTCGCTTGCCATTTGTCCTGCTAATTCTTTGTTAGGGCTTTCAATGGCTATCAGGTCTCCTTCGATTTTGATTGATACGTTTTTCTTGAGTGTGAGTGTTCGCGGGCTTTTTTCTCCCAAAAAGTTTTTGATTGTTAGCTGGGTTCCGCTTATTGATACGTTCATTGGGAAGTGTCCGCTGCATATTTTTAGCAGGTAGGTGTATGGTTGTTGTACTCCGTGTATCATGTTTTGCAGGTGTGCGACATACGTGTTTATTATTCGTTTTTGCCTTTTTGTTCCTTTTGCGGTTGATAGTGTGATTGTGTTATTGTCCAGTTTGATGTTGACTGCGGGGTCTTTTATGGAGCGTGTTGCTTCTCCTTTTGGGCCTTTCATAGTGATAATTCCCTGGGTGTTTGTTGCCGTTACTCCATTCGGCAGCTGGATTTCTTCCTGCAGTTTTGCTTTCATTAGTAGCAGTAGGCTATGAGCCTTCCTCCCATTTTTTTCTCTCGCGCTTGTTCATGCGTCATGAATCCGAGAGGTGTGCTTAGTATCAGTATTCCGACTCCGTTTGCCGGGAGGTATCTTTTTTCGAATTTTTGGAATTCGTTTGCTTTTATTGCGAATCTTGGCTTGATGACTCCGCACTTGTTGACGTTTCCGAGGAGGTTGAGTTTTGCAAATCCTCCTCTGCCTTCACTTATTTCATCCAAGGCTCCGGTGTACCCTTTTTCTTGCATTATTGCGAGGACTCTTCGGATTGTTTTGCTGACTGGATGGACGAGGAGTTCTTTCTTTCCCGTAGTCTCGTATGTGATGATTGCGGACATCACGTTTGCTAATGGGTCGTTTAACATTTTTCCTCCTAGCTGTATTTTTTGAATCCGATGTTTGTTGCAACTTCTCTGAAACAGCACCTGCAGAGTTCCAGGCCGTATTTTGATATGTGCCCTCCGTACCTTCCGCATCTCTTGCATCTTTTAAGGCCTAATCCTGTGGCTCTTTGTTTTGGTGCATTGTGTTTGATGTATTTTTTCATTTTTATTGGCTTCATCTTGAGTTGTTTGAACGCTTTTTTCCAATCGCTTGTTGTCATGATTGTTCACCTATGGTTATGCCGAAGTTTTTTTGCATGAACACCATTGCTTCTTGTTTGCTTACCATGTGTTTTCTTGGGAGTTTTTTCGGTTCTACTTTTCGTCTTTTGATTCTGTATCCAGGTTTTTCCAGCGTGATGCATACTTGAAGTCCTAGAACTCCGATTTTCGGGTCGTAAGTGACTCCTGGTATGTCTATGTATTCGTGTATGCCAAAGCTTATGTTTCCGGTTTCGTCGAATTGTGATGGCTGTAATTTCTTGTTCTTGGCTTCTAGCAGTCTTTTTAGCACTTCTACTGCTTTGTTTTTGCGCAGTGTCAGCTTGCACCCTATTGGCAGTCCTGGTCTTAGTCCCCATGTTGGTATTCTTTTGTTGGTTACTGTTTTCATAGGTTCTATTCCTGTTATCATTCGTAATATCGCGACTCCTTTTTCGAGTCTGCTCTGTTCTTTTCCTGCGCCTACATTGAGCGTGATTTTCTCTATCCGTGGTTGTTGCATTGGGTTCATAGTTTGATTGCCGGTGCGTTTTTGCCGACTACGAATGCGAACTTCATCAGTGTCTCAACTTTTTCCTTGTCTTTTGAGCACCATATTCTGTTTTCTTTGATCTCTTGTATTGCTCCGATTGTGCCTATGTGTCTTCCGCTGGTTATGAATGCCGTGTTTCCTTTTGCCAGCTGGTAGTGTTCTATTATTTTTTGGCTCGGCAGTTCGATTAGAAGGCTGTCTCCTGTTGCGTACTCTTTTTTTTCTGCCAGTACGTTTCTGCCGTCTGACAGGTTTAATTGTGTTTTTCCTTTGCGTGTTGTTGTTTTGTTGTCTATTTTGCATATTTTCTTGTTTGTTTCTGATTCTGGTATGTTTATGAATTTTAGTCTGCCTTTTTGGTCGAGCGTGCATCTTAAGTGTGTGCTTGGTTTGATGCTGATCGCGTCCATGAATCCTACTCCGTAATGGATGTCTTTGACGACTTTTCCGTCGACTGATACTGCTTTGTCGTTGATGATTTTTTTGGTTTCTTTTTTTGTTTGTGCGCATCCGAGCTGTTTTAGCAATAGTCCTATTGGAAGCGAGCGTTCTAATTCGTGTGCTCCTGGGTGTGGTCTGAGTATCCATTTGTGTACTTTTCTCAGTATCGTCCAGCTTTTTGGTGCCGCATATGATTTTAAGTGTCTGCTCATTTCTTTTCCGCTCCTTGATCTGTTCTTCGTTTGTCTGCGTGTAATTCCAGTATTATGAGGTTTGACGTGTGTATCGGGTACATTGCTTTGCTTCCGTCTTTCTTGATGAATTCCACGCCTGTGATGAATACTTTCATTCGTTTTGTGTTTACCAGGTCTATTATTCCTGTTTTGCCTTTGTGTTGTCCTCTTGTTACTTTGACTTTGTCTCCTTTTCTTGCTCGTAATGATCTTGTTTTCAGTTTCAGTCTTAGGTCTTTTGACAAATGGCTTCCCAAAAGCATGCTTCTGATGTGTAATGGCGCGTTGCGTACGTAATTGCGCTGTTTTGTTGGCTTCTTGCTTCCGTTCCAGCTTGTGCTCCAGTTCATAGTACCATGCTCGCTATTTTTGCCAAAAGGGGCCATCTTTCAGCTACTTCTTTTGCGATTGGCCCTTTTATCATTGTTCCTTTTGGGTTGCCTAGGTCGTCTTTTATGACGACTGCCGCGTTGTCCTCGAATCTGATTCTTGTGCCGTCCAGTCTTCGGTATGGCATTTTTTGTCTTACTATGATTGCCATTACGACTTGTTTTCTCATTTCTGGTTTTCCTTCAACGACTGAGCAGGTGACGCGGTCTCCAATTGCTGCTGAAGGCTTTCTTCCTTTGGTCGTTTTTGAGTTCTGGACGCTTATTATTCTGAGTATTCTTGCTCCGCTGTTGTCCGCAGCCAGCACGTTTGCTGTGTGCGGCAGTCCTCTTGTGATGCGTGCTTTAAGCGCTTTCATCTTCTTTCTCCTGTTTTACTTTTGCTGCTTCCATCATTTCCTGGTTTGCTTCGAACAGTTTTTCGTGTCCGATTTTTTCTATGATGGTGAAGTGTTTTGTTTTGCTGATTGGTCTGCATTCCTCGACTTTGACGATGTCTCCTTTCTTTGCATCTATTTCTTTTGGATTGTGCGCTTTGATTCTTGTTCTTTTTCTTTCATATCTTTCGTATTTTTGCACATATTTTCTTCTTGGCCATTCGACTGTTGCGGTTGACTGCATTCTCGCTTCTAGTACGATGCCCGTGAATGTCCTTCCCCTTGTTCTGATGCTTTGCATTTTTCACCTACTTGATAACGATTGTTTCAGGCGCGAATCCGGCTTCAATGAGGATCTGCTTGACCTTTTGTTTGTGCTCGCCTTGGAGTTCGATTCTGTTGTCCTTTGTCGTGCCTCCGCACGCGAGCTGGGCTTTGAGCTTTTTTGCCAGTTGTCCGAGATCGATTTCCTTTTCGTCAATCCCTTCGATAACAGTGTACATCTTGTTGAATTTTTTTGCTTCGACTCGGACAATGATTTTTTGGCTTTCTTTTGCGATGCTCTCGCAAACGCAAAGCTCTTTTGGCAAGCCGCATGTCACGCAGACTATCATGCTTTTTTTCGTGCCTCCGTGAAAATTGTGTTTATTCTCGCAATTGTTTTTTTTGCAAGTCTGAGTTTTCCCGGATTTTTCGGTATTGTTCCGGTGGCTACTTGGGCGTTGTCTTTCATTAGTTCTTTGTATAACTCCTGTTTTTTCTGTTTGAGGTCGTTTTCGCCCAGTGCTCTCAATTCTTTGATTTTCATTTCTTTTCCTCTGGCGTTTCAGCTTTCGGTTTGTTTACTTCTAAATCGTCGGGAAGTTTTATTTGTGCTCCCATTATTGAGACTTTTACTCCTATTGCTCCTGTTTTCATTATGCAGACTGCTTTTGCTTTTGTGACTCCTTCGAGCGCGATGTTTCCTGCTTTTTTGAGGTATCCGCTGTAGAATCTCCAGCTTTTCG
>JAPLZR010000078.1 GCA_026394935.1 Candidatus Woesearchaeota archaeon | reverse complement strand
TGTGCCCTACTCTTATGATTCCTCTCTGTTTTTCAGGGTTGTATTTCTCTGGAAACACCCAGATTCCCATGTTTGCAGTTCCCTTAGTTCCTGCGAATGTGAGCGTAGAACCCCATATTGCCTTGGATACTTCTGAAAACGCCTTTATTTCGCTTTTCGAGATTATTTCGAACGCTAAATAGCGTTTCTTTTCCTTTAATGTCGGCAATAGCGACTTTAATTTCATCATACGCCCCTTCACCCTATCCTGGGATTATTAGGTGAGAAAAACACATTTTCGTACATTTTCTCTCTTTTCTCACTCAAGTTTTTAAAAGAAGTTTTTATTTATAAAGGTTTTGAAAAGAAAAAATAAAAATAAAAAAATTTAGACTTTGCACATTCCGCAAGCCATCATTTTCATGTGCTTTGCTATGCAGAATAGCAGGAATGCTCCTAAATACCAGAGGATTACTCTAGTGAATGGTATCATTCCTAATTGCATCATTATTCCTGTAATTCCTACCCATAATCCAAGGGCCATTAATACTATTGCCAAGAGCTTCATTATCAAGCATTTTGGTCCACACATTGATTGTTTTGCCATAATATCACCTCTTTGTTATATAGTGTAAAATCTTGGTTTGTTTATTAAGGTTTTGTACGTCGAAAGGTATTTAAACAAAGCTGAGGAGTTTGTTGTTATGGGCCCTTAGCTCAGCCTGGTAGAGCACCTGACTCTTAATCAGGGGGTCGCGGGTTCAAGTCCCGTAGGGCACGTATTTCTATTTTCTGAAAACTACGACATAAAAATCATAACATTTATATACTGGAAAGTACGACATAAAAGTCATGGTGGGTGAACTTGAAAAGCTTGTTGAAGCCAGGATTAAGCCTTTGTTAGCTGAAGCTATGCAGAAGAGTCTTGGTATTACTGTTGCTGAGCTGGAAGCTGATATTTCTGATAAGCTGAAGAGGTCTGCCCTGCTGGAATTCGAGGTTGATACTAAGCTGAAATTTAAGGATGCAAAAAAGAAGTTCAAGAGAGAGTATGTTGCTCATTTGTTGCAGTTGAATTTTGGGAATGTTGCTGATGTCGCAAAGATTGCTTCTGTTGACAGGCGCAGCATTCACAGGATTGTTGCTGAGATGAAGATTGAAGTGCAGAAGTTCAGGGATATGATGCAGAAAGGGCAGTATGTCAAGCAATTGGCTGTTCAGGATATTATTCAGGAAAGTTTGGAGACTTACAAGGGCGCTTTGAATCCAAGGAAGTATGAGGCTTTGTACAGGGAGGCTCCTGTTTTGTCAAAGAATATTATCAGGGAGATTCCTGAGACTCCTAAGACTTTGAAGGAGGCTGAAAGGGAGTTTGAGACTAGATATTTTGAGAAGGCTTTGTCAGAGAATAATCACAATATTTCTAAGACTGCAAGAAGGATTGGCTTGCGTTTCGAAACATTACACCGAAAATTAAAGAGTTTAGGGATTAGTGCGAAGAACTCTTAATTTTCTTAATTCTTCTTCCAGTTTTTCAGCTGTTGTAAACTGGTGCGTGTAGGCTATTCCTGCTTTTCTTCCCAGTGCCAGGTTTTGTGCTAAATCATCTATGTATAATGTGGTTTCTGGATTTGCATTCAAAGACACAAGAACATGATCAAAACATCTTCTTTCTGATTTTGTATGCCCTGTATTAAATGAGTAGAATATTCTGTCAAAAAGTTCAGTTATTGGATATCTTTCTTCTATGTTTTCTATCCATTCCCTGCAATGGTCTGACAAGAGTGCAAGTGGATAGCGCTCTTTTAGCTGTTCTATTATGGCTCTTGTTCCTGGAATTTCTGTAAAGTTTTCTCTCACGGTTTGTTTGAACCAGCTTATTGGTGGCTTATACGCACCTTCTTTTCTCACCATGCGCCAGTATTGGTCTTCTGTCATCTCTGCTTTGAATAGTCTTATCAGATGATTGTATCGAGGTCCTCTCAGGTGCCTGAATACTTTTTTTTCAGGAATCCCTGTTCTTTCAGAAATCGTGCTCTCTATTCCCGGCAGTCCGCGTATATAGACTTCAGAAAGGTCAAAGATAATTCTGTCAATCATTTAAAATTAAAAAAAATTAATTAAAAGAGCCCGCTCCGAATATTGGCGATCTGTTCATGTCGTTTACAGTGATTTTCACGTCCAGTCTTGCTTCGTTTCCTGCTGTGTCTCTTGCTGTTATTGTGACTATGTGGTCGCCTTGGTCGTCATAGCCTGTTGTTTTTGTGTTCGTGTTCATCCAGCCGGAATAGGTGACTCTGAATTCGTCTCCTTCTGGGTCTGTGACTGCCGGATTGAGCGTGACCACATCTCCTTCCATTATTGTTATTGGAGTTTCAAGCTCGATGACTGGTGCTTTGTTTATTGCGCCGACTATTATTTTTGCTGTTTTTTCTGCTGTCAGCTCGCCGTCGCTTGCTTTGACTACGACGTCGTATTCGCCTGCGTCTCCTACTTCTGTCTGCCAGGCTCCTGCTTCGTCAAATGGGTAGTCGTAGGCGAATGTTACGTTATCATCGTCTGGATCATTCGCGCTTGGTCTTAAGTATGCTTTTTGTCCTTCTTTGATTGTTATCTCGTCCAGTTCTGTAAGCACTGGTGCTCTGTTCACGTTCTTTACTGCTACTATGAGTTCTTTTGTTGCTGTTGCTTTGCCGTCTGTTGCTGTTATGATTACTTTGTGGTTTCCGCTGTCTTCATAGCTGAGCTCTCTTGTTGTGCTGTTCATCCAGCCTGAATATGTGACTGTTATTTCATCTCCGTCTGGGTCTGTTATTGTCGGGTTAAGTGTTACTGTTTGTCCTTCTTCTGTCTCTACTGGCTCTTCCAGCTCTATTACTGGCGCTTTATTTTTCGACTTTACCAGGATTAGGACTTTTTGTGATACTATGTTTGTTCCGTCTGATGCAGTGATCGTTACCACGTGCTCTCCTGCGTCTCCTTCTTTTGTTTCCCAGCGTCCTCTGTTGTCTAATGGTGCTGAGAATGTGTAGTCTATTTTGTCTCCGTCAGGGTCTACTGCTTTGAGGTTTGGGAAGCTGACGAGTTCGCCTTCAACCACTTCTTTTACTGGGAGGTCTCTGGTGTCAACCGGTTTTTCCGGTTCTTTGACTTCTGTTTCTGTTGGGGTTTGTTCCGGTATTTCTGCTGGTGTTGTTTCGTTTGCAGCAGGTTCTGTTGTCTTGTTTGTCGTCTGGTTTCTTGCAGGCATCATTGGCGTGCACGCTGCCAGCAATATTACAATCAATACTATGCTCATAATGGTTAGTCTCTTCATGTTATTTCCCCCATTTTTAGTGGTTGTTACTATTCTCGGATACTCAAACCGTTTATAAGTTTTTGCGTGGTCAAAAATATATTCTTGTGTGTAGAAGTCGTTTTATCCCCTTCTTGAGACGATTTTAAAGTGAATCAGGATTAACGCGATAAAAACAGCGAAGATTGCTGTTGATAATGCGTATGTTGAAAAGAATTTTTGTGGATAGAATGTTATGAGCGTGCTGTCAACTGCAAATGTCCAGTTTCCTTGCGGGAAGAATATTTGGTGGAATTTTGTGAACAGCGCATCAAATGGAATTATTACCCCTGCTGCCAGGATGCAGATCAAGATTATCGTTCCTTGTTTTGCGTTGTATCCTGAATAAAGCATTAGAAGCAGCAGCATCAGCAGTGCTATGAATCCGAATCTTATGAGTTGCTTTACATCCTGCAGGTGTGATTGTTCTTCTGCATTGAATACTTCGGGCATTTGTCCTTTGCTGATTAAATAACTCATCAATTCTTTTGTTGGTTGTATGCTTTCGTTTTTCTCAAGTAAAGAGTATGTGAAGTGCGAGTCTGATAGCAGTATGAAAAAGCTTAGCAGCAGGCATAATAATGGGAAGAAAATTGTGCCGATGTGTTTTTTATCGAATGTGCGCGCCATCTGGTAAGTCTACTATTACATTGCCTTTGTGAGTTTTCAATTGTTTCTCGCTGTACACTGCTGTTTTGTTTTTTGTTGTGAGTTTTATTTTTTGGAAGTCTTCTATTGTTATTTGTGCTGTTTTTGGTGTTGTTCCTTCTATGAATACTTGGTCTCCTGCGTGTGCTTCTGGTGCTTCCAGTACTTTCACTGTTCCGTCTTTTTCTGCTGCGAGCATCATTCCTTTGCTTTCTATGCCTCTTATTGTTGCCGGCTGCAGGTTGCTGATGAACACTATGTGTTTGCCAACTAATTGTTCTGGCGTGTAGTGTGCTCTTATTCCTGCTACTAATTGTCTTTCTTCTGTGCCTGCGTCCAGAGTAAGCACATATAGTTTGTCTGCGTTTGGGTGTGGTTCTGCTTTTTTGATGCAGGCTACTTTGAGGTTTAGTGTTGAGAATATGTCCTCGTTCTTTGACGTAATTTTCTCTTTTGTCTCAATCTTTTTGAACAGTATTTCCGGTTGTGCGATGTGTCCTGTTGTTTTCTTGGTGAATTTTGCATCTTTTATTTTGCCGATTTTTTGTCCTATTTGCAGTGCTATTTTTTCTGCGCTTGCTGGTATTGCTGGATAGACGAGTATGCTTATTATTCTCAAGTGTTCAATTAGCGTATATAGTATAGTGGCGAGTCTTTCTGGATTGCTTGTTTGCTTCCAGGGTTCTGTGTCGTTTACGTATTTGTTGCATTTGCCTATGTAGTTCCATATTTGTTCTATTACGTGGTGCCATTTGTATGTGTTGACCAGCTCGTTAAGTTGTCCAATCTCAGGTATTGCTTTTTCGAGTTCTTTTTCTTTGTCTGTTATTGGTCCGCAGGTTGGTATTTGCCCGTTGAAGTTTTTCTGGATTAGCACAAGTGTTCTTTGCAGCAAATTTCCAAGAGAATCTGCCAGGTCTGAGTTGTTTCTGCTGATTAGTGTTTTTTCTGAGTAGTCTCCGTCTTCTCCTGCTGGAACTTCTCTGAGCATTACGTATCTTAGTGGGTCTGCGCCGTATGTGT
>JAPLZR010000003.1 GCA_026394935.1 Candidatus Woesearchaeota archaeon | reverse complement strand
GTGGTATTGCCGGAATTACTGTTGTTTTGATGCATATTAAAGCTAGAAAGCGTTCTGAGCGTAAGCCTGAGTATCAGGTTAGGATGAATTGGATTGGTTATGGCGCTTTAATCTTGCTTTTCGCTGTTGGCATGCTGTATGAACTATTACTTCTTATTTGAGCGCTGAGAATGTGCTATCCATAATAGGAGCAGTATGGCTATTACTGAGAGAACTATTGCGACGTAGGGTTGGTATTTTATTGAGATTAGCTGTTTTTGTACTTTTAGTGTTACTGTGTTGCTTGCTATTTGTCCTCCTTTGGTGTCGTTTGCGATGAATCTTACTCTTTCTTCTCCGGTCCATCCTGTTTCTGGTGTGAAGTATGCTGTGTTTCCTGAGAAGTCTATTGTGATGTGTTTTGTTTCTGTTGTTGTATAGGTTAGTTTGTCTCCGTCTGGGTCGCTGAAGTATTTGCTTAGGTCAATTTTGTTTACTGTGTCTTGTTTCCAAGACTGTTGTGGTATTCCGTATGTTATGATTGATTGTTGTGGCGCTATTATGACTGCTATGCCTGTTATTAGTGCTATGGCGAGTATTCCGTATATGAGCTTGCGTGTTGTGCTTGTTGGTTTGAATGGTTGTTTTTTGACTTTTGCGTATATGCAGTATGTGCCTGTTTTGTTTAGTTCTGCAGTGTAATGTATGACTTTCTTGTCTTCTCCTGTTTTTTTGAGTGGGATTGTTGTCCAGTCTTGGTTGTATCTTCCCAGTTTCAGTTCTTCTGCGTGCTTGCGTGCCAGCCATTTTTTTGATATTGTGAATGTTGCTTTGTATGTCAGGGCTTCTGGCGTGTTTGTTTTTATCTGGAATGTTTGGTATATTGCTGGTGATGGTGCTGTGCTTGGTTTTGTTTTTTTGACTAGCAGTTTGATGTTTTTGATTGGCTGTTGTGCTGTTATGCTTAGGTGTGATAGTCCGTCGCTCCATGTTTTTAGGGCGACTGTTTGTTTTTCCAGGAGCATTTTCCAGTTTGCCTTGATCATTTTGTTTCTGGATAGCTTTTTTGCAATGAATATTACGCATAGTATTGCCAGTCCCATTGTTACGTATTGGAGGTTTGGCGCGAGTATTTTCCAGCTTGCTGCTATGAGAATTAATATTATTATTCCGAGGATTACTGCCAGTATTTTTAGTATGTTTTTCTTGCTTTTTCCTGTGACGATGTCTTTTTTTGCGACAACGTGATATTCTTTCTTGAAGTCTCTTTCCAGTTGTATTTGCAGTTTTTTCTTGATGCTTTCCTGTTCTGCTTGTTTGCGTTTTTGTTCTTTTTCCTGTTGTTCTTTTCTTTTATTTAGGAGTTCTATTCGTTTTTGTTCTCTTGCTTTGCGTATTGCTTCGATTTTTTCTCTTATTTGTCTTCGTTTTTCTGCTCTTTCTTTGCGTTGTTCTTTCCATCGTTTGATAGCTTCTTTGAATTGCGGGCTTCGCGCGTATTTGACTCCGAAGAATATTCCTGTTAATATTGCCAGAATTACTATTACGAGCGCCATTACAACTGCCGGGTTTCTTTCTGTGAATGTTGGCGGCTGCAGTTTGATTGTTATTTCTTTTGTGTACTTGATTCCTGTTTGGTCTACTGTTGCTGTGAAGGTGAGCTGGTATTCTCCTTTTGGAACTTCTTGTGTTGGTTTTAGTCTTAGTGCGAGTGTTTTTGTTTCTCCTGGTCCTAGTGAGACTGTGTTTGGGCTTATTGTTGCCCAAGTTAGGTCTTCTGCTGAGAGTTTGTACGTGGTTGTTCTGTCGCCTGTGTTTTGTATTGTGAGTTCTGCTGTGCTGTCTGTGTAGTCTGTTCTTATCTTGCTGATTCCTTCTGCAAGTGTTGGCACGTCTGTTGCTTTTATGATGAGTTCGAGTTTTTGCTCTTTGTATTGTGCTGATTTTTCTGTTTCAAACTGTGCTGTTAGAGAGTAAATGCCTGATTGTGTGCAGTCGTCTGGCGTGACGCTTATGATTATGTTTTTCTTTTCTCCGCCTTTTAGCACTGCTTGTTTTTCGCTTACGTGGACGTTTGGGTGTCCTTCTGCTGTTATTGTGTATATTTCTGTGAAGTTTGCCTGATTGGACAGTTCTATTGTGTAGGCTGCTGTGTTGCATGGTTCTATTACTGCTGTTGTTTCTTTTGTGGTTATGTTTATGTTTTCAGGCATTAAGATTTTGAGTTCTTGTGCTATTTCCTGTTCTTCCTGTCCGTCGCTGAAGTAGATTTTTATCGGGTAATTTCCTGTTTCTGTGTCGCAGGGTATTTTGTAATACGCGTTTACTGTGGCGTATTGTCCTGATTGTAGAACGAAGTTTATTGCTGAGAATGTGATGTAATCGCTTCCTTCTCCGTCAACGCTTATGCTGTATGTTGCTTGTTCTTGTCCTGTGTTTTGTATTGTGACATTGCTTAAGGCAGTGTTGCACGGCTCAATTGAAATTGATGTATCTCCGAATGCCAGGAAGCTGGCGCTGACGCTTGGTAGAATTGCTATTAATAATAAAAAAATAATTGTGGATTTCTGCATGGTCCCAACTTGACTTTTTAGTAGTATGTTTCGGCTTGTTCCTTGTTTCTCAAGTGTGCAATGCCGAGTACTATGCCGAGTATGACGAGCAAAACCACAAGTACGATCAGTATTGTTTCAAACACGCTTCTTGCTGTTGATTTGCTTTGAAGCACGTTTGTGGTCAATGTGAGTTCTTGTGTGTACTCGCCTGAGCTTACTGTTGCTGCCAGTGAGTGTGCGCCTGCTGGTACGTCTTTGCTTAATTGTACGTTGACAAAGATTGTTTGTGTTTGTCCAGCTGGTATGACCATTGTGCTTGTTGGTGTCATCGTTATTGTTGCCCAGTCTGCGTTTGGCACTGTTGCTATGAATGTCTTGCTTGTCTTGCCGGCATTTGTTACAGTGATTGGGAATGTTGCTGTTTGTCCTGATGTTGCGCTCTGCATTTGGTTGCCAAGTGTTATAGTTGTTTTTGGCTCTTCTTCGTTGCAGGTGTCGTCTGCGAGGACTGCTATTGTGTTTTTCTGTGTTATTTTGTAGTGTCCTTGTGAGTATTCAACATCAACAGTTACGTCGTAGTTGCCTGCTTTTGCGCATTTTGGCATTCTGAGGAATATTTCTTCTGTTTCCTCTTCTTCATCGTTGTTGTCTATTTGTTCTATGTATTCTGTTGCGCTTACGCCGAGGCCTGGTATGCTTACTGTTACTTTGACGTCGTTTTGTGCTTTTTCTCCGCTGTTTTGAACACGGACGGTTGTTAATAGTGCGCTTCCTGATTTTACTGCGTTTGCAGGGTTAAAGACTACATCTGAAACTTTGAGTGCGTTTCTAGGAACGTCGAGTTTGAGATTGTAATCTGCTGTTCTTTCGTCGCTGTATCTGTCAGAAATTATTATGCGCAGTTTGTAGTCTGCTGAGTCAACATCGTCAGGTATCATTATGTTTAATTTTTTGACGTATGTGACTCCTGAGTCTGCATCGAATGTTTGTGTTTTGTCTTCAATGTCTTCGATGTCGCTGTATTCGTATCCTGAGATGAATGCGCGTACTTCTGCGTCTTTGATGTTTGCAGTTGCTGTGAATTTGATTCTTACTTCGTAATCGGTTCCTCTTTCCAAGGATAGTTTGTTTACTGCGTCTTCCTGCAGTATTGTACCGTCAACTTCAACCTCTTCAAGGTTGACTGGCAGTGCTGAGACTGCAGTTATGGCTGCTAAGAATAGTGCCAATATTGTTATTATGGTTATCTTTTTCATATTTACCCCCCGATGTCCAAAACAGAGTTCTGCTATTAATGTTTTTCTATTCTGGAGTAGTCTAACGCTAACACCACTTATCAGTAACAAGTTATATATAAAGCTTATGCTATTTCCACTTCTCTGTACTTGACGCGGTGTAATGAGCTAGAATCTATGGTTATTCTTGCGTAATAAGTGCCTGGTTGGACGTCTTGTGGCAGTTCTACATATATTGTTTTGCTCACTCTTTTTCCAACGCTCAGGTCCATTGGTCCAACAGAAGCCCTGATGCTTAGTTCTTGTATTGAAACAGCTGCATTAAGGTCTTCAAGTTTCTCGTTGCAGTTGTTTTTGAATGTGATTGTTATTGGTATTTGTTCGCCTGGTATTGCTTGTTCCGGCAGTCTGATTGTGCTTATTTGCACGCTTAGCTCGTCTTCTTCAGCAGACGTTGATGTTGTTGTGTCTGGTTTTACTGTTAATCTGAAGCTTGCCGGCACGTTGTTGCACGTTAGCGTTATTGTTTCTATTCCTGTAAATGTTTGTTTGAGATTGAATATTTCTAAATTGTTGCCTATGTAT
>JAPLZR010000129.1 GCA_026394935.1 Candidatus Woesearchaeota archaeon | reverse complement strand
GGTATGTCTAAAGTTGAGCCTATTATCTCTATTAGTCTGTTCTTTTTTGTGTAGCTGTTCATGAAGTTGACGCAGTGTCCGTATTCTTCGTGTATGATTATTTGTGCTGCATTTGGATAGTCTGTTGGCGGGCTCGCTTTTGGGTCTGTTGTTGTGAAGAATATGCAGAATGGTTTTGTTAGTGAGTTTAGTGATTGCATTGCTCCGCTTGGCATGAACGGTACCAGATAGTCGGGTGTTTCTATTACTTTGACGTTGTATTTTGGTGTTATTTTGACCCATTCCTGATTTGCCAGTTTTTGCAGTGGTTTTCTTAGTGTTTGTATTGTTTTGATGAGTTTTTTTGGCGGTATGTATTGGTATTTTTTGAGTGCTTTTTCTACTTCTTCTGCTGTTGGCTTGCATTTGTATCTTTTTGCCAGTTTTTGTGTTATCTTCTTGAATTCCGGCAGTTCTTCTTCTATCCATTTGACTGCGAATTGTTCTATTTCTTCCGGCGTTTCAAGGTAGTCATAGAAGTCTTTGATGAGTGCTGGATAGATTTTTTTTCTTCCAAGTCCTTTTGACTTTTTTTGCAGGAGGGAGTATATTTCTTTGAAATCTTTTCTTTTTAGCTTGATTTGCGCTTTTTTGTTCCATTCTTCTATTCTTTTCTGCAGTGCTGTGAGAGCTTCTTTTGTTTCTTTTTTGCATTTTTTCTTGATGACTTCAAGTATTGTTTTTGCTCCGTCGCATTCTTGTGCTGTGAATATTCGTATTTCTATTGGCCATTTCTTGTTCCACATATCTTGTTGTACTGCTAAAAAGTTCAGGCTTTGTTCTGCTAGCGCCAGTATGTTTTTTTCTTTGATGCCTTCAAGTATGAGGTGTGTGAAGAATGTGTTGGTTATTGCTCCTGGTGCTTTGTGCGGTTCTTCGAACATTAAGTCTCTTCTTATTGTTGTCAGGAACTTTTTTACAGCTTCATCCCCTTTTTTCTCTATTTCTGCTATTTTCGCAAGTGCCTTTTTTAGATTGGAATGTGATGGTATCCATATTTGTCCTGCGTATTCTTTTAGTCCTGCGTTGAAAGCGCTTGTCGGATAGATTTCTTTCCAGAGTTCTATTGCCTCTTTTTCTGCATTCATGTGTGGTGTTGTGCGTTTGCTTATTATAAAAATGTTATTAATATCGACGAACGAGCAGGTCTGAAGGGACTTCGACCTGCATCGTGAGGAGTGTTTCAGAGCCGTAATGCTTAAATGCTTATTTTAATTATTCAGTTGTATGCGTGCATTTGTTCGTAAAGAGGCTCGTGTTATCGGTATTGATGATGGTCCTTTTTTCAAGCGTCGGAAATCGAGGATTTCCGATCGTGCTCAAGAACCACGGTTCTTGACATTTAGGAGAGGTCGAGTTCTTGTTGTTGGCACCATTTATAGGGGTGGCAGTTATATGGATGGTATCGTTTCTACTACTGCCAAGGTTGACGGTTCTGACAGCACAAATAACATCGCAAGAATGATTAACAAATGCAAATTCAAATCCCAACTGCGCTGTATTTTCCTGAATGGCATTGGTGTTGGCGGTTTTAACATTATTGACCTGCCCAAACTCTCAAAGCTTACAAAGATTCCAGTCATTGCTGTTACCCGTCAGTATCCTGACATTCCTTTCATTATCAAGACATTAATCAACCTTAAGATGTCTAAGAAAGTCAAGCTTATCACGCAACTGCCTCTTCCAACCAAGGTCAATGATGTTTACGTTCAATTCATTAACATTGACTTGGACCGCGCAAAGCAGTATCTTAAGTTGACTACTTTGCATTCTTACATTCCTGAGCCGTTAAGAATTGCGCACATCATCGCCGCAGGCATAGTTAAAGGTGAAAGTCGTGGTAGGGCTTAAACGTAATACAGCTTCCCCGCTTCTCTCTGTTCCCTATCAAGTCTACTTTCAGACTTATTAATTCTTGGTCTGTTGCTTTCTTTGTCTCTTCTCATTGTTATCTTCAAGTCTGTCAGGAACTTGTTCATTCCGTCTTCCATTGAGTATGGTCCTTCTACTTGTCCTTGTTTTGCTGGTTTGCCTTCGAATACTATGAGTTTGTCTGCCAGATAATCAATGAACAGTAAGTCGTGGTCTACTATCAGTATGCTGGCGCCTCTTTGTTCTGCGATGTCTCTTATTACTTTGCTGAATGCTAATCTTTGCTCGATGTCTAGATACGCGCTTGGTTCGTCCAGTAAATACAGGTCTGCTGGTTGTGATAGGCATCTTGCTATTGCTACTCTTTGTAGTTCTCCTCCAGATAGTGTGTTGAGAGGTT
>JAPLZR010000033.1 GCA_026394935.1 Candidatus Woesearchaeota archaeon | reverse complement strand
TACTAGTACTGAACGGCGCGCTTTTTATCCTAGAATCGCAAGTACAGGTAGATGAAAACGTTCTTGGCGCAATAAAGTACGTAGATATGGGCATATTCGGAGGATACTATGCTTTTTTCGGCTACGAATTCTTAAATGCAAAAAAGAAATTAGAATACTGCAAAAAACACTGGATACTAATGATATTCTTATCAATGCCATTCCTTCCAATAGCAAAACTTATACAATTTGCAAGACTTGAAAGACTGTTTTACATAGGCACAGATTTCATGTGGCACATTCTAGACGAGATGGAACTATTGTAGAAACGTTTCACTGGACACTGGACACCCGCGGATAGCGTTTATTAACGCCGGAAATCTTACACATTTTATGCTATTATCGCTTGAATTACGAGATAAAATACGTGACAGGATTAAAAGCGGGGTTTCTATCAACAAGATTTCAAAAGAACTTCATTTAGGCAAATCTACGATTTATTACTATTACAAGAAAATAAAGGGAAAAAAGTTTATCGAACCTGAGTTCAAACTCGGAAATTCAAGATTGGAAGGCGAGATTAATGGCATATTTGCTGGCGATGGAAGCCAATATTACGATAAAAAGAGAGGCAGTTATGAAGTAAATGTCCATTTTGGCGCGAAAAACTACTGGTATGCTGTTTATGTCAAAAAGCTGTTTGAAGGTTTTTTCCAGAAAAAATTTCGTCTTGACTTTGAGTATGGTAGTAAATTCAGGCTTAGAACTCAATCAAAGAAAATATTCAATTATTTTCAGAATTATTTATCTTACGATTGTCATATCAAGCATTGTACTGTTAAGCTCAAAGACCATTGCTCATCAGCTTTCAAAATAGGATTTCTTAAAGGAATGTTTGATACAGATGGGTGTTTGAAACTTGTTGCGAAAGAAAACAGAACCAGGATATTTTATTCAACAACTTCCGAACAATTGGCTTTTCAGATAGGCCGTATTCTTACTGGATTGAGCATAAAAAATAAAGTATACACTATTGACCGCAGCCGGAGAGGAGAAAAAACAATCTTTCTTGTTAATATCTGGAAGGCAAGCACAAATAGATTTATAAAGACCATAAAGCCGTTCAAAGCCCTGCGGGCAGGTAGTTCAGTCCGGTAGAACGCGTCGCTGGCAAGCAAACCCAGATGCGATGAGGCCGTGGGTTCAAATCCCGCCCTGTCCACTTAGAACTTTTGCATATTTGATTTCTATTCTAGAGACTTCATCACTCAAGAAAACTTCAATCACGGCTTCAAGATTTTTCAGGTCGGATATTAATTTTTTTTCATGTTCTTCATCTGCAGCAATAAGCTGATCAAGCAAGTTAAGATATCTGTCGATATGGACTTGACCTCGCGCAAGTGTCCAGACAAGCCGGGCAGGAAGACTCAAAGAATTACTCTTTAAAGACTTTAAACGCTCCTCAGTAAACCATTTTCTTTTACTTTCTTCTTCTCCTTTTCCTCCTTTTGGAATGTATACCTCTAAAACTCTTTTCTGAGTCTCTATATCGCTCAGAATCTTTGTCTTAATAACAGGCCAGTTAACATCTTTTATCCTGCTCACCAAACGCCTCTTATAAGAATCCAGCACAGTGAAAATCTCTTTCTTCGTCTTTTCAATGTATTTAATCGCTTCAACATCGCCCTGCACAGCAAGCTCAAGCCTTTCGATATAATACTTAACAGCATCATGAAACTCCTTCACAGGATGCAGGGGCAGTTTCCTACATTCGTCCATAAGCCCCCTTAACTCATCATAATCCTTCTTTACCTTTTCAAGCTCAGCAGGATAATCAGGCTTTACTTTAGAAGGTCTAATGTATTCAACAATATCCGTAAAAAAGCCCATAATTTTGCTAAAATTACAAGATATATAAAGCTAGCGACAGAAATGTTTTTAAAGGACCCTCTTACCCGAGTATAATATGATTAAGGGAGTGTTTTTTGACTTTTGGGGGACGTTGGTCGAGAATGGGACATACTCGCCAATAAAGCAAAGCTACGGCATACTACGAGTAAATGTGCCGTTCAACGAGTTCGCAGAAAAATTCGAAAAAGTTCTAATGACGAATAAATACGAAGACCAGGCAACGGCATTCAAAGAAGTCTGCGAGGCATTCGACGTAGACCCAATACCAATCGTCATTGAAAAACTGATAGGCGTATGGAACAAGAACAGACTATTGGCAAGCGTATACTCTGACACAATAGACACGCTAAAAGCGCTAAAAGCGAAAAAAATCAAGATAGCGCTGGTAAGCAACGCGCCATCAGGCAGTGTAGAGCCAGTTCTTGAAAGATTTGAGATGAACGACCTGTTCGACGGCATATTCATAAGCTGTGAAGAAGGCAAACTCAAAACAAACGGATTGTTTGAAGCAGCAATGAAAAAACTCAAACTCAAACCAGCAGATGTTTTATCAATAGGCGACAGCATAGAAACAGACATCAAAGGAGCAGAAGCAGCAGGAATAAAGGCATATTTGCTGGACAGAAAAGGAAGAAGAGAAGTTGAAAACAAAATAACAACGCTGACAGAAATACTCAAACTCGTGGAGGACTAGAATGCACCAGGCATACGTATTACACAGAGGAACCAGAAGAAAAGCAAGAGGATTCACCTGCCAAGAAGCAGAAGAAGCAGGAATGACCTGCCAGCAATTCAGCGCACTGAAATTACCTTGGGATTCACGAAGGAAAACAAAGTATGCGGAAAATGTTGCTTACCTGAAAAAACTCGAAAAGCCGGCAGAAAAAGCAAAAAAGCCAAAAACCGCGAAAAAATGAACGATTGCATATTCTGCAAAATCATAAAAAGAGAAATACCGGCAGACTTCATCTACGAAAACGACAAAATAGTAGCATTTCTCGACATACACCCAAACAACCCAGGACACGCACTCGTAGTGCCAAAGGCACATTTTATTGATTTAACAGAAACACCAGATGACGTTCTTGCAGACATAATGACGAGAACAAAGAAAATAGCGCCGGCAATAGTAAAGGCAGTAGGAGCAGACGGCTTCAACTCAATATTCAACACCAAACCAGCAGCAGGACAAGTCATATTCCACACTCATATGCACATCATACCAAGATTCAAAAACGACGGGCTAAAACACTGGCCTGAAAAAGACCTTTCCAAAGAAGAAATGAGAAAAATAAAGGAACAGATAAGAGCAGAATTAAGATAAGGCGATACTTTTTTAAACATCAAATTGACGTATTTCTATAACACGGCGGTGTAGCTCAGCCTGGTTAGAGCACCGGTTTCATAAGCCGGGGGTCGGGTGTTCAAATCCCCTCACCGCCAGTTTTGCCGTGGTGGCACAACTCGGTACTGCGCAGCCCTGGAAAGGCTGTTTCCGCAAGGATATCCCGGTTCAAATCCGGGCCACGGCGTCAAAACTTTTTTAAATAAGCCTTCATAACAAAACTACAGAGGTGATATTTGATGGAAATGGAAAAAATCGGAAGACTGGCGTTCTATGTTGGTATCGTCGTGTCAATCCTTCTTGGATGGATGGACATGGCAAATGCAACCACAATACTAGTAATACTTGGTATTGTTGTAGGACTGCTAAACGTTACAACAAAAGAAGCACACGACTTCTTATTGGCAGCATTAGTGCTTATAAGCGCAGGAGTTGCGTTAAGCACTGGATTCGGAGAGCCGATTCAGAGCATACTGCAGGCATTCATTGCATTCACAGCAGCTGCGGCAGTCGTTGTGGCGCTGAAAGAAGTCTATACAATTGAAAAAGGAAGATAAATTTTTTTATTTTTTTTATTTTTTAATGACTATTGAAAACCATTCTTTAGAGTCTGGAAAAGCTTAAAACGTCCTTTCTTTCCTAAAAAACCCATGAAAAAGGTCATCAAGCCCTCAGACTGGCCGAAGGCGGAAAAGTGGCTAGAGGAGATGAAAGGAATCGGCGGAGTAAAAAACGTTTCAATACCTAGAAGAAGTATTGATACAGTAACTTTCGCAACCCCTCCAACTTGTGCTTCTGTTGAAATAGATAAAATACGAAGTGTGTTTAAGGGCACAGACACGGTGTCTCTGGAGAAGCACGTAAGTTCTGCGGAGACTTTGATACCTGACGAATTTACGAGGGTGCAGAGCCCGGAAATGCACTTTCTTTTAGAAGCAGCAGAAGGCAGAGAAGAGATAGACGGCTACCAAATTGTCAGACTTCTGGGTCAAGGAGGGAACAATGCAGTATTCAAAGTCAGAAAAGGCGGTGAAACGTATATACTTAAGGTTCCTCTCTATGCAGGAAACTATTTTAGGGACAAGATGGGAAACGAGAGACGCCTGCTTTCAGGAATACATGGAGAAATAACTGACAAGCTGGCTTCAGGCAAGCTGGTTAACAGTCCAAATATTATCAAGCAGCACACCTTCAAAGAAGGTGATTTAACGTACATAGTGCTCGAGCTTTTGGAAAAAGAAATTGAAACAGACAGGAAAACAAAAGACGCAGGAAAAAAAGTCAGCGCTATGGACCAGGTATTTGACCAAATACAGGGCAATCCAGTAAGGATAGCCGTGTTTCTCTGGGATGTCCTGCACGCTCTGGAATTTATGCACTCCTTAAACATTGTCCACAGGGACGTCAAGCCC
>JAPLZR010000144.1 GCA_026394935.1 Candidatus Woesearchaeota archaeon | reverse complement strand
CTTTCTCGCATAAGCAATAGCTTTCTTATCAATATCAACACCAAATATTTTAGTTGTTTTCCCACTATGCGCTGCTTCTATTGACTGAATACCAGAACCAGTACCCATATCAAGAACAACACCCTTAGCAAAACGCTTCACAAACTCTTTCAATAAAAAACTGTCCTCCTGAGGCTCGTAGACCATAACAAGTAACTACACATAAATATATAAAAGAGTTTGCAATTACAAACCAGCATGAAAACAGATTTGGTGGTATCCGCATATATTTTTAATCAGGATAAAGTCCTGCTCATACACCACAAAAAACTAAACCTCTGGCTGCCAGTAGGCGGGCACATAGACAAAGATGAAACACCAGACGAAGCAATACTCAGAGAAATAAAGGAAGAAACACCACTGCTGTCTATACTACATATGCAAACTGCTAAGCGACAAAGTCGCAATAAAAAAAGACGAGCTCAACAGCGCAGAATGGTTCACAAAAGAAGACTTAAAACAAGAAAGAGTGCCAATGGACGTCAGACACATAGCACTAAGAGCGTTTGAATTATATGAAAACAGATGAACAAGGGCAGTACATAGAACTTGCAGACTTTCTCAAAGTAATTAATTTAGCGACAACAGGCGGACAGGCAAAACTGTTGATAAGAAGCGGAGAAGTAAAAGTTGATGGAGCAGTTGAAACAAGGGTCAGAAGAAAGCTACGAAATCACGCCATTGTAAGCTGCAAAAATAACGAATATAAAGTAGATTTAAGCAAACTTTCTTAGCAAATCAGGAAAGATTCCGGAATTTAAGACGATAGAAATATAAATAAGTTCAGCTTTACCAACAATATGAGACACAAAACATTAATTGAATGGGTGAATATGAAACCTTTGACTAGCGAACAAATGAAATTTTTTGATGAAGTTTGGGAGTTTTTCGGCAAAAAATGGAAAAAGACAATCCAATAATCTTTGCTTTTGCAGTTCATACTGTACAAAGAGCAGATGGAAATCCGATTTTAAGTGTTTATTCAGAAAATAAAGGACTTCCTGATGAATTTGTGATAACCCTGATGCGAAATTGGTTAAAGGCATACGAATCTGCATATCATGAAAATTTCAAAAAAGAGCATTTCTCATAAGCTATTTCAGCACACCAATACACTTCATCTCCTTATGATTGCAAACCTCGCACTCCCAATTAACATACTTTGAATTACCACTGATAGTAGCGAATGACTTATTCATCGGATTTTTGCACTTCGGACACAATACATCCATGTTTCCACCTCTCTTGCTCTACTGCTTCACAATACTCTTTCACCCTTGCTACAATAACAGGTAAATAAAACTTTTCAATTTTCTCAGCAAACAACTCCTGCAAAGGAGCATCCTCAGCAATACGATAAGCACTGCCAAGCTTTTCAACAATAAAAGCATCCTTCAAACGCTTAACCTGACGCCTGATATTGGAAGAAGCAATACCGTTCATAGACAAATTATGAGTCTTCCTGGACACTTTAACATACCTTTCAATATCTGACAAGGAAATAGGCTCAGGAGCCTTCAAAACCGACATAAACACGTCCACAACAGCATCACGACCATCAGCAGGCTGAAGCAAGCCAATACTCAAACAGAGCTTCTTAATCAAATCCCTGCCAGACAAACGATAAGGCTTCTCGTACTTACGCAAAGTCAACTCTGCCAAAGGCTTTTCTTTATGATTCATAGCGCTCTCTTCATTCCTGTCGCCGCGGTCTACGACTGATTTTCTTCTCCCCTTGC
>JAPLZR010000063.1 GCA_026394935.1 Candidatus Woesearchaeota archaeon | reverse complement strand
GTACTTAAGGGAGTTGAAAGGGCTCACGGGCAGACCTTCTCCCGGAATGAGTGTTGATGTTCGTCCATGGTACAATGATCCATCATTTATCAGTCCTACTGTCCTTGCTCCTAGTGAGCTTTCTATTGAAAAGATTGAAGTAGACCGCAGCCCTTTTGTCTGGGGAGCGCCTAACCCTGAAGAGGTTGAAATTGATTTTTATGCAACCGAGTCGACCAGGTCAAAAATATCGATTCATGCCAGAACGCCAACCGGACATATATTCTTCTAATGTAATTTTTACCTAAACGTTCCGACCATTATTCCTTTCACGTTCTCGTATGGCACCAGCCAGTCATCTATTTCGGGATTTGCAATGCCTTTTGTCTGGTAGTATGTTTTTCCGTCTGTTGTTACCATTCCAACTACCATGTGTATTACTATTGAGTTTAATGACGGTTCGTAGAATGAGATTATGTCTCCAAGCTCTATTTCTTCTTGTGATTCAGGCACTTTTTCGAACACTATTGAATTGCGCGTTAGCAATGGTGCCATAGAGTCTGATTTTACTTTTGCGTACTGCAGTCCTGGGTATTCTATTTTTACTTCGTTTGAGAATACTTTTATTGCTTCGAATGGTATTCTTTGTGTGCTTTCCACTTGTGTTGGAGAATATGCTAGTCTTGTGCCTGCGGGTACTGTATTATCCAGCAGTAAGAATCCTGCAGAGGCCAGCATAAAGCCTAGTGCAAAGAAGATGACTGTAATTACCACCCCTTTCATCCTTAACCCCGTAGTAGTTAAGCCAAACCTGTGTTAAAAAGGTTCATTATCACTTTTCAGTGAACTGTTATCTAAATCCAAACCAGTATACAAAAGAGTAACTTTTATATACTTATGATAGTTGAATCGGTATCGAGGGAGAGATGTGAAAACGCCAGCAATAATATTTGGATTAATACTATTAGCATCGTTTGTTAGTGCAGCCAACGTTACCTTGTCGCCAGCTTCTATTTACGAAACTACTGCTGGTTGGGAAGCTTTGGATGTTGACAATTATCAGGGCAGTTCTGTGATTACAGAAGTTTCTGTTGATTCGCCTTTGATGATTAATGATGCAAAGAGTTATTCTGGCTGGACTAAGGTTCAGAACGCCAAAGATGTTAAATGGAAAGATGGTTCTATTGAAACTAATGTAAGAAATGCCTGGTTTGAGTTCAGGATTACTGCTCCTAATGTATCAAGTGATTCTAATATCTCGTTTGAGGTTTCTCTTGACTCCTCTGACAAAATATTGATTTTGACCGTGCTTAATGATGCTACTCCTCCTGCGATAAGTAATATTAAACCCAATGCTTATGCCAGGGCTAATAATGCAATGCAGGCTGTTAGCGTTAATGCTGTTGATGCTGAGACTGGTGTTGGGAGTGTTACCTACTCTTTTGATAACTGCAATAATGGTTCTGATGTTACTGTTAATCTGATAAGAGCCAATGATACTTACAATGGTGTTGCTGATTTCTCTTCATTTGACGAGGGCGATAGGGCTTGTTATGTATTTACTGCAAAGAACGTTCCTGGTGAGATTGGCAGTGTTTCTGGTGAATTGCTGTTTGACGGCACTGCACCTTCTGTCAGTATTGTTTCTCCGACTGCTTATGCTACTGAATCAACTGATTTCAAGTTTACTGCTTCAGATAATATTGCGGAAGTTCTGGCGTGCACTGTTTCTCTTGACAGCACTGCATTGAGGACGGTTAATGTTTCGAATGACACGCAGGCTTCGGTTAATGTTGATCTTTCCAATTTCTCTGAGGGAAGCCATACGTGGAGTGTTACCTGTCAGGATGGTGTTGGCTTGACTGCAACTCATGCTCAGGTCATTCAGTTGGATACTGCTCCTCCTGTTGTCACCTTGAACGTGCCTTCCACAGCGCTGAGAAACACTGCATTGAATGTTGCTGCAACTGTTACAGACACTATAAGCTTGGCATCTGTTGCTGCGACGTTTGACGGTGATAATCTGGCTTTGACTCAAAATGGTGACAGCTTTACCGCAACGGTAAGCTCTGATGTTCTTGAGACAAAATCTTTGGTCGTTCGTGCAGTTGACTCTGCAGGTCACGTGACTGAAACCGTTCAGAACATCACTTTTGTTCCTAATCACGTGCTGACTTTGCACTTGTCTCCGAGCAGTGTGACTCCTGGAACTACTGTTACCGCTTCTGGAACTGTTACTGCTGATGGAAATAGTTCAGTATCAGCTGTTATTCTCCAGACTCCTTCAGGCAGTCATACTATTGATTTGATTGATGATGATTTCAGCAAGACTTTTGTTGCGCCCGATATTGGCTCTTATGTGATTGTTGTTGAGTTTGTTGAATCAGGGCACACTTATAGGGCTCAGGCCACGCTTTCAGTGCAGGCTGATGCTCAAAACCAGCCTCAGATCCAGGGCAGTCACGGTTGGGATTCTGACTGGCAGGGTGGTTCTGGCTATGTTCAGCCGGATGATGCGCCTGTCCCTTCTTCAGATAATGCTAATCAGCAGACAGAGCCTGAAGTTCCTGTAATTCCTGAGCAGGCTCCGGCTTATGAGCCTTTGCAGCAGGTGCCTCAGCCTCCGAGAGAGGCTTTTGTGCCAAGCACTACTGGTTTGTTCAAGCTTGGTGAGAGCATTAAGTGGCTTGCCTTGCTTGCAGCGTTTGTAGTTGTTGTTGGTCTTGCTGCTTATGCGTTTAAGCGCAAGCCTAAGGATGACGCTGGTATTGACTGGGACGGTTACTTCAAAGGCAATGGTGCTTGAACAGTTTCTGGACAGAAGGATTGTTCTCCGTCATTTTCCTTTTGTTTTCATACTTGGTGTTGTTTATGTTTTCGTCTCGTATGCTGTTCAGCAGTTTGTTTTTCCTGACCAGTCTTTGGCAACTACTCTTTTGTTGACTATTCTTTTGCTTCCCAGCTTGCATCACGTTATTATTGTTGAGGAGAAGATTGAAAGCAGGGGTAGTTCTCATTTTCTTAGGCGTCATAAGACCATTTTGAAGTGTTATCTTGGCGCGTTTCTGGGCATTCTGGTGGGTTTTCTCATCTTGGGCTTTGTGAATCCCGGCACTCTTCATTATCAGGTTGTTCAGCTTGAGCAGGACCATTTGCATCAGGATATTGTTGCGAGTTTTTCAGGTCAGGAGTATTTTCCTTCTGTTTCAAAGGTTGTTTCTCTTTTTTCTCATAATGTTTGGTATTTGCTGATTGGTTTTGTTTTATCAATTTTTTACGGTGCAGGTGCTATTTTCCTTATTGCGTATAATGCTTCTTTTTTTGCTGCTTTTGTTGTCGAGATTTTTTCGCGCTGGTCTTCTGCTATGACGCTTGCCTGTATTTCCCTTGTTCATATGCTTCCTGAGAGTGCTGGCTACATTTTGACTGCTATGGCTGGTGCGTCTTTATCCCGCGCTTTGATTCACGAGAAATTGTCTGGTGATGCTTTCAGGAATGTTTTGAGGAATGATGTGAAACTGCTTGTTCTGGCGTTGTTGCTCGTCTTCGTGTCTGCGGTTCTGGAAGTTTATGTTACTGCGCCGGTGTTTCACGGTTT
>JAPLZR010000098.1 GCA_026394935.1 Candidatus Woesearchaeota archaeon | reverse complement strand
AGACCACCTGCCTGTTGTAGACCAGCAAGGCAGAATAATGGGAATGGTAATGCTGTCAGACTTAATAGAAAACGGAGAATTCTGGGACCTTCAAAGACAAAAAGTGCCAAGAGCAGCAAGCCACCAAAAAGGAGGCAATTCAGGCTATGGACGCGGAGAAAAAACCAGCATGATAGCACTCCCAGTAGAAGACGTCATGAGCACAAAGTCACCCTGCTGTGCAGCACCAGAAACAAAAATACCAAACGCAGTAAAACTAATGGATGCAAACGACGTCTGCAACGTGATACTGACAAAAGACAAGAAACCAGTCGGAATACTCACGATAAAAGACATACTGATAGATTACATCAAATGAATGTTACTTCCGTATTTTCAAACGGAGGAAACATACAGCAGGAATACACCTGCGACGGGCAAGACAAGATACCGCCACTAGAGATTTCTGCAGTGCCAGCAGCAGCAAAAACACTTGCACTGATAATGGACGACCCAGACGCACCAATGGGCACGTGGGACCACTGGATACTATGGAACATACCGGCAGATACAAAGCTAATTAACAAACAAATGGGCGTTGCAGGCAGAAACAGCTGGGAAAAGCTCAATTACGGAGGACCGTGCCCGCCAAGTGGAGTTCACAGGTACTTCTTCAAACTTTATGCGCTCGACACAATACTGGACTTGCCAGCAGGAAGCAATAAAACAGCACTGGAAAAAGCAATGAAAGGACACATTCTCGCAGAAGCAGTGCTGATGGGAAAATATCAGAGACAGAAGTAATTATTTATACGCGTTATCGTGATGCTCAAATTCAAGAAGTTTGACGGTTTTTCTTTCCTCATCGACGGAAAAAACAAGCACGAAAGAACCAGCGACGTGAACTCTTCTCTTGTTCTGCATAGGCGCCTTTAACGGCTTGTAATGATGAGGATTTTCAAGAATTTCAAGCACTTTCTTGTGAACGGCTTCGAACGCCACTTTGTCGCGACCGGCCAACTTTGAAAATCGCTTATCCAGCTCTTCAGCAACTTCCAAAGAATAAGTCATTACTTAACACCGTAGTGCCTGGCAAAATCAGCAACCCTGACAAACTTGCCCTTCTCTGCCTTTTGGATTCGCTCAATAAACTCCTCCTTAAAATCCGGCTCTCCGGCGCATTCAATGTAATGCTCAACAATCACTTCAACAGCAGCAGATTTGTCTCTAAGATTAAACTTGGCCTTCACCATATTAAGCACTTTATTTGTATCTTCGCTCAAAGTAACTAACGCTTGCGTCATAATATCACCTTAGTCAAACTAAGTTGAACTTATTTATAAGTTTTTTGGTTATTTATGCCAGAATTATAAGCTTAACTTATGCTCAAAATAGGCTATTGATATATCTAAAGTAGACTTATCATATAGTCATGATAAGCATAACATTTAAATACCAGTATACGAAAATGTAGCCTGTGAGAAGGCAGAAAAAGAAGTTTGAAGAAATCAGAAAACTCATCCTGAAAGACCTCTCTAAAGGGCAAAGAACAGTCAACCAGATGGCGGCATCAACAAAACTCACCTGGAGAACAGTTGACAACCATCTCATCCACCTCATCGGCAAAGGACTCGTAGAGCCGGTATTCATCAGCAAATACGTCAAGATTTACCGGCTTAAAGAGGTGAAAACATGAGCAAGCTAAAA
>JAPLZR010000057.1 GCA_026394935.1 Candidatus Woesearchaeota archaeon | reverse complement strand
ACAGGTTTACTGAGTCTCCCATTATTGGCGCTATCCAGTCTGCGTATTTTTCTGCTGTTAGCGGCCATTGGCTCCATTGTTTGTTTGAGAACCTGAATGCCACATCGTCTGATAATTTGTAATTTTTGAGCAATAGTCTTATTTTAGCGTCTTTTGCTTTGTAGACGTAGTTCGGGCTTCTCCATCCGAGTATTCCGTCCCATCCTTCTGCAAGTATTGCTTTGAATCCGAGTTCTTTTGCCGTTTTTGCTATTTCGTTGTTGTATACGAGTTCTGTGTTTCTGAATATTTTCGGTTTTTGTCCGAAGTGTTCTTTGATTAGTTTCTGGTGCTGTTTTACCTGTGTTGTGAATTCTTCTTTGTTGTTGAGCGAGCTTAGTGAGTGGTGGCTTGTTTCTGTGAGGAATTCCACTTTGCCCGTGTCTGCCAGTTCTTTGAAGCTTCTCAGGACTGCAGGAGCGTATTTCTGGAATTGTTCTATTGCTGTTCCTGTTATGCTGTATGTGACTTTGAAGTCAGGGTGTTTGTGTATGAGTTCTTTGATGATGTGGTTTGCCGGCAGGTAGCATTTTCCTGCTATTTTTTGCATTATTTCCTTGTTTTTTTGTTCGTCAAAGTATCTTGTGTGCTTGCCTATGTCGAATAAGGTGTACTTGGCTATTCTGAATGGCTGGTGGACTTGGAAGTATAGACATGCGTTTGTCATTTTAGTTTTTTATAGACCTCCATGATTTTTTTTGCTGGCTCGTCTAGATCGTATTTTTGCACTTCTTTCATTCGCGTTGTGTCTTAGCACGTTGACTATTTTGTTTGTCATTTCGTTTATGTCCCAGAAGTCTGCTTTCAGCGCGTTTCTTACTATTTCTGATACTCCGCTTGTTTTGCTGATTAATATTGGTGTTCCGTTTTTCAAACTCTCTAGCGCTACCAGTCCGAATGGTTCTGATACGCTTGGCATTACGTAGAGGTCTGCTGTTTGGAATGCTTTGTGCACGTCGTCTCCTGATAATGCTCCTGTGAAGATGACTTTGTCTGTTATGCCTAGTTCTGCTGTTTTGTTGATTATTTTTGGGAGCATGTCTCCGTCTCCCACTATTACAAATTTCGTTTTTGGCTCGTATTGTAATACTTTTTTTGCTACTTCCACAAAATAGTCTGGTCCTTTCTGTATGGTTACTCTGCCTAAGAATAGGACCATCTTGTCTTTCTTGTTTGGTGTGTAGTTTGTTACCGGCGTGTCGTCTATTCCCCAGTGTACTACTTCTATTTTTTCTGCTGGTATTTTGTAGTGTTTGATGATGTTTTGTTTGCTGAAGTTGCTGTTTGTGATGATTTTGTCTGCTTCCTGCAGGCCCTGCCATTCTATGTGGCTTATTCTTGCGTCTGGGTGGTCTGCTGTTCTGTCGAATTCTGTTGCGTGTAAATGCACCACTAACGGTTTTTTGCTGACCTTTTTTGCGTTTATTCCTGCCTGGTATGTCATCCAGTCGTGTGCGTGTATTATGTCGTGTGGTTCTGTTTTTGCTATGTGTTTTGCGAGTGCTGAGTATCTTTGTACTTCTTGGTATAGGTCTCGTCCGTAGACTTGTTTTTTCTTGCCTTTGTACAGCCATTGTTGTTCTTCGTAAGATGCTGAGGTCATGTATGCTGTCAGCGGGCTGTCCACTCCTTTTACTCGAATGTTGTTTGCTGCTCCGATTAGTTTGACGAATTTTGCTGTTGCTCCTTCTGGTGTGACTGGCATTACGAATGTTATTTCGCAGTTTTGTTTTGCCAGCGCTTTTGTGAGCCCGTAGCAGGCTGTTCCTAGTCCTCCGCTTTTGTATGGTGGGAATTCCCATCCGAACATGAGCACTTTTAGCTTGCTCATGTTTTCACCTCTTTAAGCCGGTAAATCTTGACGTATTTGCTGATGAATACCGGCTCTACGAGTCCTTTGCCGATGAGGTGGATGAGATGGTTGTCAACTGTTCTCCAGGTGAGTTTTGTTGATGCTGCCATCTGGTTGACTGTTCTTTGCCCTTTAGAGAGGTCTTTCAGGATGAGTTTTCTGATTTCTTCAAACTTCTTTTTCTGCCTTCTCACAGGCTACATTTCCGTATACTGGTATTTAAATGTTATGCTTATCATGACTATATGATAAGTCTACTTTAGATATATCAATAGCCTATTTTGAGCATAAGTTATGCTTATAATTAAAAGATAAACTTATATACCTGATAAGTTTATATGGTGCTTATGATGCAAATACTCCATTATCCGAACTTGAAAACGGTTCTGCAGGTCGAGAAAGTTCTGCAGGAAGCTGATGCTGTTATTTCCAAGAATGAGCTTAAGAGGCGTCTTCCGATGCAGATTATGCATCAGACGCTGTCTCTTATACTTGAATATTTGGAGGAGAGTGGCAAGATATTGATTGGTGAGAAAGGCATTAGCTGGATTCAGCAGGACAATCCAAAGCTTATGAGGCTTCTTGCGCGTGGAGTTCGGGTTGCATGAAGGAAGTCTGGGTTCAATTTTCTGAAGAGGCGAATATCGAA
>JAPLZR010000084.1 GCA_026394935.1 Candidatus Woesearchaeota archaeon | reverse complement strand
AGGCTCAACTTTAGACATACCAACAACAGAAGGACTATCATTCTACAGAGAACTAGAATCAATCAAAACATTTGACCGGCTTAGAAAAGGGGCACGAAACAAGATTGAACGAGAAGTGATACAAGAGATAGAAAAATACGTACCATTCAAAGATTTTGTCGACGGAATGAAATTCGTCGTAATGCACTGGAGAATGGGAAGATTTCTGCGAGCAGTCAGCGATTCAAGACTAAACAGGGAAGTGCAAACTTTCCCACAATTCATTGAATGGGCACACAAAAAAACAGGCTTGAGCAAAAAAGCAATCTTTGACCTAATATTCCACTTCCAAAGAATGCCAGGATACGCGCCATGCTACAGCATATTCGGACAAAAACTAAAAGAATACCAAGCAAAAGCAATGAGAAAAGGAACAACACAACTAGAGTTCAACACATACGTGGCAAGCGCAGGATTCCCAGCAAGAAGCATATTTGAGAAAAGACTGAAGAAGAAGTTTAAGCTCTAATCTTTCTAGCAAACACGATAAAGCCGCTGTGACCTATTCCAGTGCTTTTTGGTCTAACGCGCCTGCCTTCAATCTCCCACAAACGCTCAATAATCTCAACGGTCTTCAAATATAACAACTGGTCGTGCTTGTGAAGTTCATTAACAAAATCCATAACCTGAGGAACACTCGGAGAATAACTAATGATGAAACCGCCAGTCTTCAAAGCCTTGGCGCAATGAGGAATAACCTTCCAAGGCTCAGGCAAGTCCAAAGTAATAAGGTCAACATCAGTCTCATCAATACCATCATAAAGAGACTTCTTTTTCACTGTAATATTCGTCAAGCCAATCATCTTAATGTTAGCCTCAGAAGTCGCAATACAATCATCACGAACCTCATAACTAAAAACGTGCTTTGCAATATGAGCCAACGCTGCGGCCAATGCGCCAGAACCAAGACCGCCGTCAACAACAATTGATTGAGGATTAATGCCAGTTTCGCCAATAATAAGGCCAATGTCCTTCAAAGGAATAGTCTGCGGAAGCTTGCGGAAACGCTTGTAAATATCAATAAAAGAAGCATCAAGCAAAAAGAACTCCTTGCCATTATCAGACTTGATTACACTGCCCGAGGGTTTTGAGAGGTCTTGCTGGGAAATCGTGCCATAAAGAGTATGAACGTCTTTAGACAAGTCAGTAACAAAATACTGCTTGGCTTTGGCAACTATGAACTCCCTGCCATCAACAACCTCGCGTTTCTCCTTATGAATTAACACCTTCATATATAGAATTCGACGAGGACCATTTAAAAAGCTAACTGAAAATGTTTATAAAAAAAGCAGTATAACCAAGCAGTATGAAGCTGTACAAATACGTGATTCTCACTGCAATCCTGCTGTTCGTCGTATGGCAAATATCACTAAAACCAAGCAATGACAGAAACTGGTCACCAGACCAAACAGCACTATCATACGGAGAAATTGACGGAAACCTAGTCCACCTATACAACATCAGAAACTTCACATACACCACAACAGACGATTATGAAATAAAATATTACGACAAAACATACGACTTGAACAAACTAGACAGCGTATGGTTCATAGTCGAACCATTCTCAGCATGGCAGGCAGCAGCACACACCTTCCTAAGCTTCGGATTCGGAGATGAATACGTTGCAATCTCAGTTGAAATAAGAAAAACAAAAGGACAAACATTCAATCCATTCCTAGGACTATTCAGACAATACGAAACAACGTACGTAATAGGAGACGAACAAGACCTAATCAAGCTGAGAAGCAACTACAGAAAAGACACGGTATATTTGTATCCAATAAATGCACCACAAAACGGAATCCAAGAAATGTTCATACAAATGATAAACAGGGCAAACAAACTCAAAGAACAACCAGAATTCTACAACACAATAACAAACAGCTGCACAACAGCCATAGTACACCACATCAACAGCATAGCACCAAATGAAATACCATTCAACTGGAAAATACTACTTCCGGGATACTCAGACAAATACGCATACGACCTCGGCTGGATTAAAACAGATTTGCCATTCGAACAAACAAGAGAAAAATACAAGATAAACGAAAAAGCGCTAAAATACGCCGACAGCCCGGATTTCTCACAGAAGATAAGAGAATAAGGCGAGGAAAAAGATTGTTTTTGGAATTCTAAGCTTTTTTACCTGGTCATTATTCGTCAATTGGATAATGTGCGCGTTAGCGATATTATTTGGCTTATTGACTCTTATAAGAATAAAACAAAACAAGGTTGGCTGGAGCAATCTTGCCAAAAAAATGCCTTCAGAAATAACCAATCCCTCAGAATGGAAATGCGACGAATGCTGTATTTCTAATAAAAAATAAAAAAAGCGGAGAGAGGGACTCGAACCCCCGAATGACAGGGTTGCAGCCTGTTGCCTTTGCCGCTTGGCTATAGAGTTCTGCTATTGCAGAAAACCTCCGCAACGGCTAAGCGTTGCCTCCGCAAAAAGTGAAAGCTTTTCAGCCTTCAAAGAATCATCAAACCCGACCTGTTTATAAAAGTTTCCGAATGAAGATTTCTCAATATTAAGCTTAATAGCGATTGAACGCGTGCCATTCTTTCTCAAATTCGTTCTTCCAAAACGAACAGGCGAACAACGAATTCCCAGTTCTTCCAACATGCAGACTAATTGTTCAATAAACACCCTGCCTTCTTTTCTATATTTTGTCCACTTGTACATTTCCAATTCGATACGCCATCTTTGACCATACGGCGTCTTTGTAACACTAACAGAACCCTCTGCGTTAAACAGACCTCTCAAGTATGCCGCTTTAAGTTCTGCAGAACCATCAAAAACCCATTTAGGAACAAAAAAAGAAGAATTTGTCTTGTTGCCGATAGGAACTTCCAACGCCTTAAGTGCTTTCGCAACTGGCATTGAAATAAAGAAAAGTTTGTACCTCTGCCAGTTTCTCCGGTTATCGGCATAAATTCTGCCTTTGACATTGAAAATTTCTCGAAAACGAGATTCAAAATCATCAATCGTGTTTAAATTCTTTGAATAGAATGACACAAGACCTCGCCAATCTTGAATTTGAATATGCCCATCACCAGTTAATTCGGCACAAATCTTGGCTAACTCAGGCGTTAATTTGATTTGCATAAACAAATCCGCGAATTGGCTATTTAAGTAGGTTACGCACGCACTTGTCCAGTGAAAAACCCGTCAAAAGTTCTCGTCGATAAATTTCCGTAAATATTCCGGATTGTCCAGTGGAGGCGCAACCTTTTTAAAAAACACAATTTGAGAAACTAATATGACACTAGACTTTCACAAACTAGCAAGAAAATGGCAAAGACGCTGGAAAATACAAAAAGTGTTCGAATCAGACGCAAATGACAAGCCAAAATTCATGCTCACAACACCATACCCGTACGCCAACGGACTCCTCCACATAGGACACACATACACATACATGAGAGTAGAAGCATTCGCAAGATACAAACGAATGAAAGGATACAACGTCCTGTTCCCATTCGCATTCCATGCAACAGGAAGCCCAATAGACACAGCAGCAAAAAGAGTGGCAGAAAACGAAGAAAAACAAATACAGACGCTGAAGCTAATGGGCTTTACAGACGAACAAATACCGGCATTCAAAGAACCAATACACTGGATAAAAACATTCTCAAAAGCAGCAGAACAAGACCTAAGGAATTACGGACTGGCAATTGACTGGAGAAGAAGCTTCATCACAACAGACCTCAACCCGAGATACAGCAAATTCATCAAATGGCAATTCAACACACTAAAGAAAAAAGGACTCGTCACAAAAGGCGAGCACCCGGTAGTATGGTGCCCGAAAGAAAACGTGCCAGTTGGCGATCATTCCCGCACAGAAGGCGAAGGAGAAACACCACAAGAAATGGTGCTATTGAAATTCAGAACAGACGGACACGTACTGCCCTGCGCAACATTCAGACCAGAAACAATCTACGGAGCAACAAACATCTGGGCGAACCCGGAAATAACATACGTTGAAGCAGAAGTAGACGGAGAACACTGGATAATAACAGAACAATGCGCAAGAAAATTAGCAGACCAAAAGCATACAGTCAAAGAAATAAAAAAAATACCGGGAAAAGAAATAGTTGGTGCGAACGTCACCAACCCTGTAACAGGAACCAAAATACCAGTACTACCAGCAACATTTGTAACACCAGACACAGGAACAGGAATAGTAATGAGCGTGCCAAGCCACGCACCATACGACTGGATAGCACTAAAAGAACTGCAAGACGCAAACTATCCAGGAGCAAAAGAAATCAAACCAATATCACTCATTTCTGCAGAAGGATTCGGAGAACACCCAGCAATAGAAGCATGCACGAAAATGGGCATAAGAAATTCAAAAGACGCAAAACTGGACGAAGCAACAAACGAAGTCTACAAAAAAGAATTCCACACAGGAAAATTGAAGGATAATACAGGCAAATACGCAGGCAAAAGCATACAACAAGCAAAACCGGAAATTATTGCAGATTTCACTTCTGAAAAAAAAGCAGCAATCATGTACGAACTAATCAATCCAGTAGTATGCAGATGCCTATCAAGATGCCATGTGAAAATTGTGGACAACCAATGGTTCATCAAATACGGAGACCAAGACTGGAAACAACAAGCAATGAAATGTCTGCAAACAATGAAATTGTACCCAGAAAAAATAAGACCACAATTCGAGTACGTAATAGACTGGCTAAAAGACTGGGCATGCACAAGAGAATTAGGACTAGGAACTTCGCTGCCATGGGACAAGAAATGGAAAATAGAAAGCCTCAGTGATAGTACCATATACAATGCGTTTTACACAATCGCACACCACCTGAAAAAAGTGCCACTCGGAAAAATAAAAGACAAACTCTTTGACTACGTGTTCTTAGGCACAGGAAACCCAGAAGAATTAGGAATCGATAACAAAATACTCGAGCAAATGAGACAAGAATTCACATACTGGTACCCAGTAGACTTCAGAAGCTCAGGGAAGGATTTAGTGCAGAATCATCTGACATTCTACATATTCAACCACACAGCAATATTCCCAGAACAACACTGGCCAAGAGGCATAGCAGTAAACGGGTACGTAAGCATACAAAAACAAAAAATGAGCAAAAGCAAAGGAATATTCAAAACATTAAGAGATGTGGTAAAGACGTTCAGCCCTGATATAACGAGAATCACAATATTGTCCACAGGAGAAGAACTCAACGACGTAGACTGGGACCCAGAACTAGCAGAAAGCATGAAGCTCAAACTCGAGCAATGGTATGATTTCTCTGTAAAAAACTATGCTGAGAACCACGAACACACAGGAGAAAAAGAAATAGACAAATGGATGGAACACCAACTGCACTCCTCAATAAGAGATGCAGGCAAAGCAATGGAAGAAACAATGTACAGAACAGCAATATCAAGAGGATTCTTCGACTTACAAAGACACTTGAAATGGTACCAAAGAAGAACAGCAGGACAAATGAATAAAGAATTACTCTCAAAAATCATAGAAGCACAAACACTAATGCTCCAACCGTTCACTCCGCACTTATGCGAAGAAATATGGTACAAAATAGAAAAACCAGGACTTATTGTGAACGAGAGATGGCCTGCTTACGATGAAAGCAAAATTAATCTGCAATTAGAACAAGCAGAAGCACTAATGGTCCAGGTGATTAATGATGTCGGACAGGTATTGAAACTCGCGAAAGTAGAAAGACCGATGCTCATAACACTATTTGCAGCACAAGACTGGAAAGCAGCATTGTTCAGAAAACTGAAAGAGCTGTTGATTAATACAAGAGATGTAGGACAGATAATGAAAGTAATAATGCCAGAATTCAAAGAACACCCAGAAGCAGCACAACTCGTACCAAAAATAGTAAAAGACCCAGGCAGATTACCATCACAAATTTCCCACCAAGAAGCAGAATACCAGAACTTGATTGATGCTGTTGCTTTCTTAAAAGAAGAGTTCAACTGCCCAATAGAAGTGATAAAAGAACAAGAAAGCCCTGAACAAAAAGCAAAACAAGCAATGCCAGGAAAGCCAGCGATACTGGTAAAATGAACGAAATAGAAGTCAAAATTCTCGAAATAAACACTGCTGAAATACGCCAAAAACTCAAAAAAATAGACGCCAAAAAAATATTTGAAGGAGCAATACACGCAAAATCATTCGATTACCCAGACGGCAGACTCAAAAAACAAGGCACATATCTCAGAGTACGAAAAATCGGGGACAAGGTAGAATTATGCTGCAAAGAAAAAATGGAATCAGACAATTTCAAGAAAAGGAATGAAACCGATATTGAAGTAGGAAACTTTGAAAACATGATTTCACTTCTGGAAAAACTAGGACTAAAACAAACATTCGAATATAAAAAACACAGAGAATCATATAAACTAAACAACACAAGATTCGAGATAGATGATTACCCAGGAATTCCAACATATCTGGAAATAGAAGCACAAACAGAAGAAGAGGTAGAAAAAGCAGTAAAACTTCTAGGCTATACTATGGAACAAACAACAAGCGACAGCATGAACAAAGTAATAGAGAAATATAAAGTAGGCAGGCGCGCCCAAGAATGAACACACAACTGCATAAGAGTTGACCTTATGCTTTTCTCAGCTCCGCAACCCGACAAGCATTGAGAACTACAGTTATGGTTGCTACCGTCAGGTCCTGGCCAGATTCCTGCAGACACAATCCTGCCGGACAGAACCTCAACGTCCAGCACAAGACTCACATACAGGATGTATGCTGCTTCCCAGACTTCGACACCGTTTGAAGCCCGTTAACGGTAACAGGAGAGGGCTAATCTCCCTGTCTAGCCTGCCCAAAAATAAGGTGTTTTGAGGGTTTTTAAAGCTTGCTATGCCTTCGGCAAAAGACACTCCTCACGATGACCTCCTAACTCCGTTATGTCGGTCTCGTTCGTCGGAATTAATTTATACAACCACTATTTGCAGCCCACTATGGAAGTCGAAAAAGGAAAATACCAGCACTACAAAGGCAACTATTACGAAGTCATAGGCGAAGCAAAACACAGCGAAACACTCGAAGAAATGATAGTGTACAAAGCACTATACGGCGAAGGGCAGACATGGATAAGACCCAAAAAAATGTTCTTAGAGAATGTCAAAGTAGACGGCAAAGAAGTGCCCCGGTTCAAACCAGTACTTGAGACAGCAAATTAATTTATACAACAAAAGAATTCTCACTATCATGGCGCCAAAAATATACTTCTCCGGAAACACAGCACTAATCAAAGCAGAAGGAACAAGCGAAACGCTCACAAAAAAAGCAGGAATCATCTACAAACTAGCAGACTGCACGATAGCACACATAACCGGAAAAGTAGAACCCAAAGAAATCAAAGAATACCAAGCAGAAGTAATAATACTGCCGCCAAAACAAGCAGAACAAATAATCACCAAAATAAAACCAAAACTCGCAATACTAACAGCTGGCAAAGACACCGTATATATCGCAAGAGAACTCCAGAAAAAAACAGGAATACAAACAATAGCGGCAAAAGACAACCTAACAGTAGATTTGTACGCTTATTCTGCAATGGCTGAACAGAAACCACTATCTAAGTTCACAGAAGCAAAGTAATCAAATAACCGACAGCACAACCCGCAGTCAAAAAAGGAATAGCAGGGTAAAAACGATCCTTCTGGCTAAGCAACAACAAAATAGACAATGAAGCAGTCGTACAAACAGAAACAATGAGAGCCGGAATAAAACCAGAAGCAACCAAAACAGTACCTGCAAAAATCAACGGGAAACCAATATCGCCGCCGCCAAGAACCGCAGTTCTAACTTTCTTCTTCACACCACGCAAACTGGGAGCAGCATAAGGAATTAGCAAACCAGCAAAAATACCGCTCTTAGTCTGGAATTTAGCCATCTTAATCATATGCTTTGACTTCCAGACAGCATACATATCATAAAAAGACAAAACAATCATCAAAATAAAGGCGTACATAACATTCAGCATAGGAACAAAAATAACAGCAAGACCGCTGTAAACAAACAACTCAGTCAAATTATGAAGATAAATATTCGGCTTGAAAACCTTGAAAAAACCGAAAACGAGAGCGATAATAAACGCGTACAACGCAGGAATAAAAGCTGCAACAGCAATCTGAAGACACAGCACAACAGCAAAATAAAACCACAACTTCCACAAAAACACCGTATTCAGACGGATGATTAACAGGATAAGAAGCGTGCCAATAATCACTGCACCAATAATATACCATATACTGAACTGAGGCTCAACCTCGGGACGCTCAATCTTAACACCCGCAACAGCAGGCAAATCCTTCCAAACAAGCTCGCCCTTTTCCTCAGACGCAGGAACATCAATGTAAGACTGCGTGATTTTCAAACCAATAACCTGCGAAGCAAAAAACATCAAAACCAAAAAACAAGTAATAATCCAAGTATGCTTCATGTTCCTCCCAAGACCAAAGCCGTTTATAAATCTAACCATTTATGCCAAAAAATATATAAACTGAAAACCTGCTTCAACACAACATGGCAATAGCACCACTAAAAACAAGCTTTCTTGCAGCAAGCATGATAGGATTCCTCGTCAGCGCACTGTACATCCCAAAATTCTCAATAACCTGGGCATTCGCATTCGGAATCATATTCACAATAATGTTCATAGCAAGCATGATATCAATGGTACGCGGAACACCAGACGAACAATTATACCCGCGACCAAAACCATTACACTAAGGGGGGAATAGAAAATGAAAAAGATATGGATATTAGGAATACTATTATTGATGCTGGTGGCATGCGCTGCACCAAAAGCAGAAGACAAAACGCCAGTTACGGCGCCAACAGAAAAAGCGCCGGTCACAACACCATCAACAGAAACAGCACCAGCAGTTACAACGCCAACTGAAAAAGCGCCTGAAGCCGGCAGGACACCACCACCGGTAACAACATTACCATCAGACAGACAGGAAAAAGCGCCAGCAGAAACAGCACCAGTTGCAAAACAGGAAATGAGCCCGCAACTAAAAGACCTGCTCAAAAAAGCAGACGAAAAAGTATCAAGCCTGCAATACCTGTACGGCGGAACTGCAACAAAGAATTTGTTCCTAAACACCTACCTAGTCAAAGGAACAAAAATGAAAATCAAGAAATACTCAGAAGACTACTACGTAAAAGAAGGATACTATGACACCGTATATGTTGACCTTGGTCTGGCATGCTGTGAAGAACAAGCCAGATGCAAAAGCTACAACGTAGACAACACCGGCAAAAAGTTTGATGTAGACGTAACAAGCTTGGACTTACCAAAAACACCATATCAATGGGTAAAAGAAATACCGGCAGACGCACAAATCGTAGGACCACAAACAATCGATGAAAGAGTCGTAACATACATCAAATACACAAAAGACGGTGCAGCATACGACATGTGGATAGACGACACCTACGGAGTGCCGCACAAAATAACAATAACAGACGCGAACGGCGAAATAAAACACCAGTTCAACGACATGAAATTCAACAGCCTGAAAGACACAGAATTTGACGCGCCCTGCGACTAAATTTTTTTTATTTTTTCTATTTCTAAATTTTAGGCTTCGCAATTTATTCCAGGGGAGCTCAACCGCCACTCCCCTTAGACCCCGGCGGTTAGAACTTAAAAGCTTCCTTCTTCTCTTTTATAACACCAGGAGCTCCGCCACCATGCCAGCTAAATCTCGGACGAATACGCATAGGATACATACGCTCATTAACATCATCAAGAGCAATACAAGCACCAGCAACACGAGGCAAATCATCAAGCTCCTTATCAAGACCGCTCCTCAAATAGCTCTGAAGCAAAGAACCAAGAGCATCAGTGTCAATTTTTGCCGTCAATCTGTGCGCCAAAATAATGTCAGACTGAGTCATAGCATCAGTATGAATCTTGCCAGGCTGCTGGGTAGCAAGAACGAGAGCAATACCGGGCTGACGACCCTCTCTTAACAAAGTAATCAAAGCATCAGAACTGGAAGTCTTTCCAACACTCGGCATAAACTCATGAGCCTCATCAATAAGAAGCCAACAAATAGGCATCTCAGACTCCTTAGGCTCATCATGCTCCTCAACAAGATAATGAATAGCCTCATGAACAGCAGCATACTCCTCATCCTTCCTCGCCTTCATACGCTCAATAAACAATTTCATACAAACAAGACCCATAACAAGATGCTTAATACGCCAGCCATTAGGCATAACAGCATAAGCACTCAAATCAAGAATCGAAATCTGACCAGCCTTAGCAAGATCCTTAACAGGAGTTGCTTTCGGAGAAAAAACACCCCACTCCTCAACCGCCACAAAACGATTCTTTGCAGCCTGCCTGACATGAATTTCCTCACTCTTATCCTCCTCGATAGCCTGAACAATATCAGGAATATCATACTGTCTGCCGGACTTCTTCAGCTCAAGAATCAAACGCTCAATAAAAACAGCAATAGGGTCAGTTGACTGCAGTTCAAAAGTCAAATTCCAATCCTCAGGAGACAATTCAGCAGGATTCAAAGCAAAAGGAACATCAGCAGGAATACCCTCCTCCTTCCACTTCTTGAAAAAACCAAAAGGAGTGTAAATTTTAACATCAATGCCCCTGCCCTCAAAGCCCCACTCCTTGAGCAAAGGTTCATCCCTGTGATTAGGATACTTCATAGTCCAATAAATACCCATAGTATCAAAAATAATAACCGACAAACGATTACGCATCTCATCAGGAAGAGAAGCAATACCCTCAGCAATAACACCCATACAATAAGACTTGCCAGAACCACGCTTGCCACAAACGAAAACAACGTGAGCCTTATTCAAGTCGAGAAAAACAGGCTGGGAAAGAGCAGTAACAGCACCCATCTTAACATAATGCTTTCCAATAAAAACAGCGCCAGAAGTACCATACTTCTCCTGATCCTTCTGCTCGCGTCCAAGAATAACTTCAAACACCATCTTTTAACTAACAAGAAAAAAAGAAGTATAAAAAGGTTTACAGCATTGCGGCAGTCACAATGTTCAACCTGCAGGAAGCAGGATCAACCTTAGAGTCCATTGCAACAATGTGCTTAATGGAAGTCTTATCTGCAACCTCGACAAGCGCAGAATCAACAACACCATCAAACACTACAGCGTAAACGCCTGCATTCAAAGACTTCAAAGTGCTGTTAAGCTCTGCAAAAGGAACCTTGCCAAGAACACTCAACTTCTCGTCAAGCACATAAGCGCCACGAGTGCCAATCAGTCCTTCAAGCATCTCTCCAAGACGCCTGCGCTCTTCATCACGCAAAACAGGCTTTGAACGAGCCACAGGAGCCGGCATAACAGGCATCGGACGAGAAGGAACCGAAGCAGGCATAGGCGGCCTTGTAATAACAGGCTTCCTGATAGACTGGGAAGTGTCAATGTTTGACAATTCAAGCTTTGCCTGCTCAGCAGTAATCCTGCTACGCAACGCCTTATGAATCTCCTTCTTTGCAAGCTCCTCAACTTCCTTACCATCAGGAGCACACGTGACAAAATCAATCTCTGCCACGTTCAACAAATCACGAATGATGAGATTACCGCCACGGTCACCATCAACAAACACGACCAAATCCTTGCGATGAGACAACTCAATAACTGTCTGAGGCACAGAAGTACCATTCATAGCAATAACGTTCTTGAAACCGTGCTTAAGCAAGTTAAGAACATCTGCACGGCCTTCAACAACAATAATCTCATCAGAGTCATCAATAGAAGGACCTGCAGGAAGACGATCTTTGCCATACTCGCAAATCTCCATAACACGGACAGAGTATGCAACCTCCTCTGCAATCTCAGTGCTGTCAGGCATTACCTGGTCCATCAACTGCTTGAGCAACTGCTTAGCCCTTTCAATAACAAAGCTACGCTTGCTGACACGAACGTCCTCAATATTCTGAACCTTGACTTTAGCATTACAAGGACCAATACGCTGAATGATTTCCAAAGCAGCAGCAACAATAGCAGTCTCTGCCTTGTCCAACGAGCTCGGAATAATGATACTGCCAATACTCTTGCCACCCTTAGTGTCAATATTAACCTCAATACGGCCAATCCTGCCAGAACGCTGAAGCTCTCTAAGCTCCAAATCTTCGCCTAACAACCCTTCTGTCTGACCAAAAATAGCGCCAATAACGTCAGGCCTATCAACAACACCTTCAATCTCAATCGTTGAATTAATAATGTATTTTGATGATACCGGACTGATTTTTCCCATTTTATTTTCCCACACTAACCCCCACGGGTCATAGCTTGGCAAAGCCGACAGCTCTACTGGGTACTCTCGTGAAGGGCCGTAATTGTGACCTTTTCTTATGAAGAACTGTGAGGGATTTGGGGTTTAAAAAGTTTTTGGGCAAGTTTATAAAATGACTCGATTCTACAAAACACATGCCAAGAATGGGAACAAAACAAAGAGAAGACTACAAAACACTAAAACACGTGTTTGACTTATTCACTGAAAAGAATCTGTTCAAACTCATAAGCCAAGGATACATAGACGGACTGCACAGCCCGCTAAGCTCAGGCAAAGAAGCACACATTTTCACAGCAAAAAAAGACGGAGAAATCAGAATAGTCAAAATATACAGACTGCAAACCTGCGACTTCAACAGGATGTACGACTACATCAAAGCAGACCCAAGATACACAGGACTAACAAACAACAGAAGAGACGTAATATTCGCATGGGCGCACAGAGAATACAGAAACTTGCTGAAAGCAAGAGAAGCAGAAGTAAGAGTGCCAACACCATACACTGTACTGTCCAACATACTCATAATGGAATTCATAGGAAACGAACAAGCAGCACAAAAATTAAAAAAAGACAAACCAGAAAAACCAGAAGAATTCTTCAAAGAAGTGGTTGAACAGATGAGAAGATTGTACAAAGCAGGACTAATACACGCAGATTTAAGCGGATTTAATATTCTGAATTATAATCAGAAACCAGTAATCATAGACATGTCACAAACAACACCATTAGACGACCCAAACGCACAAGCATACCTGAACAGAGACGTGCACAACATATGCGAACTCTTCAGAAAATGGGGGGTAAAAGCTGAAGAGGAACAAGTTCTCAAAAAAATAACAAAATGACAGAACTAGACTGGCTGTACAAACTAACAAGATTCGGAGAAAAAGGACTGGACTACATAACTGAAGCTCTTGCAAGACTGGACAACCCGCACAAAAAACTAAGAGTAATACAAATAACAGGCACGAACGGAAAAGGAAGCACTGCTGCAATGATTGCAGAAGTTCTAAGAAGAGCAGGCAAAAAAGCCGGCTTGTTCACCTCGCCACACCTCGTCAGGTTCAACGAAAGAATACAAATAAACGGACAGCAAATAAAAGACGAAGAACTGCTGGCGCTGATAAAAGAAGTAAAAAGCCTCGGAATACAATTAAAATTCTTTGAATTCTGCACAATAATAGCAATACTATACTTCTCAAGAAAAAAAGTCGACATTGCAGTACTCGAAGCAGGAATGGGAGGCAAACACGACCCGACAACTGTCTGCGATGCGGAAATAGCAGTACTGACAAGCATAGGATACGACCATATGCACATACTCGGAAACACGATAGAAGAAATAACAAAAGAAAAAACAGGAATAATCAAAGAAAAAAGCATCACAGTCACGTGCCATAACAACGCAGGACTGCCATGGATAAAAGAAGCCTGTAAGAAAAACAAGCTGGTAGCTGCACCGCCATACACAGGAATAGTTGGACTACGAGGACCATATCAAAAAACAAACGCAGGAATAGCATACGAAGCCTGCAAAATACTGGAAATTGAAGATGAAACCATAGAGGAAGGAATAGCACACACGAAATGGCCAGGAAGAATGGAATATTTGGAAAAAAAATTACTCGTGGACTGCGCACACAATCTGACAGCAATAAAGACAACAGCACCGTATGTAAAATCACTGCCAAAAAGAAAACTAATCGTAATATTCGGAGTCCTGGAAGACAAAGACTACAAAAAAATGATAAAAGCACTGCCGAAACCAGACTTTTTGATATTAACAAAACCGCCAATAGACAGAGCATTAGACCCGGCAAAACTAGCATACGACGGACCGTGCGCAATAATAGAAGAGCCAGAAGAAGCACTAAGATTTGCCAAAAATATCGCGAAAGAAGACGATTTAATCTTCATAACAGGAAGCTGTTATCTGACAGGCAAAATCATGGAAGTCCTTGATAAATCGGAAACTTCCCGCAAAGAGACAAAACTTGCTCACGCACACGCGACAGCGAGCCAGGATTACTAAGAACTTCTGAAATCCAAGCACCGATTTTTTCCATTTCCTGCTCTCTCATACCCCTCGTAGTAACAGCAGGAGTGCCCAAACGAATACCAGAAGGATCAAAAGGAGAACGAACATCAAAAGGAATCATATTCTTATTACAGCAAATACCAGCTTCATCCAAAGCGCGCTCAGCCTGCTTGCCAGTAATGTTTTTGGCGGTGACGTCAACCAATATCAAATGATTGTCAGTACCGCCAGAAATCAAACGGAAACCGTTGTCTTTCAAAACTTTAGCAAGGGTCTGGGCATTCTTTAAAACTTGCTTTTGATAATCTATGAAAGAAGGCTCGAGAGCTTCCTTAAACGCAACAGCCTTTGCAGAAATAACATGATCCAAAGGACCACCCTGCGTACCAGGAAAAACAGCAGAATCAATTTTTTGAGCGATGTTTTTTTTGTCAGAAGGATTAAGACGGTCAACAGTCTTTGAAAGAATCATTGCGCCACGAGGACCACGCAAAGTCTTGTGAGTGGTTGTCGTGACTATATCAGCATACGGAACAGGGTCAGGATAAAGTTTAGCTGCGATTAAACCAGCAACATGAGCCATATCAACCATCAAATAAGCATTAACAGAATCAGCAATTTCCTTAAATTTCTTGAAGTCGAGAAAACGAGGATAAGCAGAAAAGCCGGCAAGAATTAATTTAGGCTTGTGCTTTAAAGCAAGAGCACTAACATTTTCCATATTGACAGTCTCAGTTTCTTTATCAACACCATATGAAATGAAATTGAACAATTTACCAGAAAAATTAACAGGAGAACCATGAGTAAGATGACCGCCATGAGCCAAATCCATACCCAAAACCGCGTCGCCAGGCTTTAAAACAGCAAGATAAGCAGCCATATTAGCCTGACTGCCGGAATGAGGCTGAACATTCGCGTGCTCAGCACCGAATAATTTTTTAGCGCGGTCAATGGCAAGTTGCTCAGTAATGTCAATGAACTGGTTGCCGCCATAATAACGCTTGTTGGGGGTGCCTTCACTATACTTGTTGGTCAACCAGCTACCGGTAGCTTCCAAAACAGCACGGCTAACAATATTCTCAGAAGCAATAAGCTCAATAACATTCCGCTGCCTATCAAGCTCCTGCATCATCGCATCGTACACTTCGCCATCAAACTTTTTCAGATGTTCCATTTCTTGCAAAGATCACTAATTCAAAATCGGGATAATCGGTCTTGTTTTCAATTTTCCATTCAGCCATATCAAACTCCGGAAAATAAACATCACCATCATAATCTTTTTTTATGAAGGAAAGATACAACCTGTCAGCAAAAGGAAGAGACTGAGCATAAACAGAAGCACCTCCGATAATAAAAATTTCCTTGCTAAAAGATTCAGCTTTTTGAAGGGCTTCCTCAATAGTTTTTGCAACAGTAATGTTTTCGGCGGGAGGCATTGAAGAAGAAATGACAATGTTATTACGCTCAGGCAAAGGCCTGCCGATGCTTTCAAAAGTCTTCCTGCCCATAATAACAGTATTTCCAACAGTAAGCTTCTTGAAATTCTTCAAATCATCAGACAAATGCCAAGGCAGCCTGTTATCCCTGCCACATAGCAGCGATTATACCAATCATACAGCAATCTCAAACTTGATTGAAGGATAACTCTGATAATTGACGATCTTTGTATCCTCAGCCTTCCACTCAAAAATAGACTTAAAATTCTCAGTCACAATCTTAGGAAGAGGAAACTTTGAAAAATCACGGGACAACTGTTCCTTAGCACCATCAAGATGATTAACATAAACATGAGTATCTGCCAAAAATCCAATCAAACGACCCTCCTTCAAGCCAAGCTCCTTAGAAAGCAAGTGAAGCAGCAAACCATAACTGGCAATATTAAACGGCAAACCAAGCATAGTATCAACAGAACGCTGATTCCACAACAAGTTAAGCTTGCCGTCAATAACAGTCAACTGGAAAGAATAATGACAAGGAGGCAAAGCCATCTGATGCATACATAACGGGTTCCAGGCAGAAACAATAACACGCCTGTCAGAAGAATCCTTCTTAAGTTTTTCAACAGCAATTTTCAACTGGTCAACACCCTGATTTGAATAATCCGCGTCAAAATTAGAGTAGTTTGCGCCAAAATGACGCCACTGAAAACCGTAAAC
>JAPLZR010000018.1 GCA_026394935.1 Candidatus Woesearchaeota archaeon | reverse complement strand
TTCCTTACGGAATCCACGATCCAAAACATAAAACTCACCTTTCGCCTGAGCTTGATAAAGATCAAATTTCTCCTGAGATTCATCAAATTCCCTGCCAAAGAGCTTTTCATAACGAGCACGCATATGCACCATGGCAATTTCTGATGGTTCAAAAGAAATATCATCAATAGCAAACTGCCAAAAACTTCCATGCGCTTGGCCAAGAACTCTTAAATCAAGCTTTTCTTTTAAACCTGTATTCATAAAAATGACGAACTTTGAACCATTTAAAATCTTTTATGTTCTTGAGTACTATCAAAGCGTGATTATGAAGTTTTATATCAATAGCAATCTTATTCTCTCCAATGGCAGCATACATCCGCAAATGGGCTCATTTTGAAGGAGGAAAACTCGGCGGGTGGAGCAAAAAACTGCCACAGGCAAAAAGACGGACACTTCTCGAGAAAATGGTCAAAAAAGACGAGTACGCAACAGTCATCAGACGACTTCTACAATTAAGAAACGTCACAAAAGACAAAGAGACAGTTACAAAGGCAACTTCTGACATGGCATACTTGCGGAAGAAGTTCAGAGCAGTGCCAAGCGTTCACAAAAGAGTCTGCTGAAGACGCGCCTCAAGCGCCTTAGGATCAAATACCTTCTCCTTATTAGCCTGCACCACGAAAGTAATAATAATCGGAATTTCGCCGTTATTTTGAAAAGAACCCTTATACAATATCAGCTCACCATTAATTTTTGCAAGACGCTCAGCAGGCAGCATATCAGGACCATCACTGCCAAACCTAGCAACATACCTATTGCTTGTCTGAATAATAATATACCGCCCCATAGAAAACAGCAAGAAAAGACAGTATAAAACGATTGTTGTACTCCTGTTCAAATAACCTTAACAGTAACCTGATAAATCTTGCCCGTATAGAATACTTCTGAACTTTGCGAGAACTGGCCAACACTGCAAGGAGCAGGAGATAGCTTTAATTGTTTAGAAAATTAAAAAAATTATTCTATTTTTCCGTCGCCGTTCATGTCTATCTGAATTGTGGTGGGCGAGGTTACTTTGAATGAATGAGATATTCCTGAGGAAACTATTGTTCCATCCCCTTCATCCGAGAAGGAATATTCTCCAATTGTTCCCTGATTACGGTTTGTTACCATGATGCGCTTGTTTACAGTATCAATAAGTTGCAAACTATATGCTGAATGAAATTGCTCTGTTTCAGTTGCGTTTTCTAAAACAAACACGTCTCCGCCAGCGATATCTCGTTTTTCATTAAAAACAAGTCTGTCAAGCAAAGGAATTTCGTTCTTTTCTATGCTTCCTGATTTGTCAAGATCAATATTAACAGAATTATCTGCATTGAGTCTTACACGATATGCAAATCCGCTGGTCAAAATGGTTCCCTCGCCAACGCTACGGACTACTACTACGTCTTGATATTCAAATCCCGTGGCAGCACATTTTCTGAATCGCAATACCGCGTTAGAATCTCCAGATACATCTCCAATATATTTCCAGACTTCTCCTTTTGGTGTCGGACTATCCATAGTGTCAATCAAGAAGTGTTCGTTTGGCTTTATGCTTCTTCCTTCGTTTGCAACAATTGTTCCTGTAAGCAGGCATTCGAGAGATTTGCCGTCAAAACTGGAAACTGTGATTTCTTCAGAATCAAGAACTCCTGAAACAAGTATTTTTGTTCCATTAAAATCTATTTCTCTCTGGAAATTGCCGGCTCCATCATCCTGGAGAAAATAGTGCCTATCTACCAAATTATGCAAGTCTGCAAAGATAACTTCTCTTCGTTGAGGATCTCCCCAGCCTTGACCACCAACTTGATACGGCATAAAATCTCCATCTGCATTTTTGATGAAAAAATAATCGCCAGTAATTATTTTGGCCTTGTTATCTACTATTAAATTTTGCCTGAAATAAGCATGAGTGCTATTATTACTAACTGTATTACTTGCATCCATATCAATGCGTAAACTGCCATCGTCGTTCACGTGTACGCCATGTGTCTGTCCATTAACAACTAGTGTTCCAAATCCATCATCATAAGTAATTTCACGAGTAAAGCTTGTTCCTGGTTTGGTGAATTTAAGAGTCTTATTCGCTTCATCTCTTCCAACGTATTTTAGTGTTTCCTGAGGCCACGACAAAGAACCGATAAAGAAGTTATCTCCTAATTTTACATCATCACCTTCATTAAGAATAATCCTCTGCTCAAGAGTCGGCTGTTGCGCCGGAGGCAACGGCTCTGTATCCTCTGAAGAACAAGCCATCGGCAATAAAGACAATCCTGCAATGACAGCTCCGCCAACATAGTATCTTGCTTCATCAAGGATTATTTTGCCAATATTCTTCAATATCTTCATTTTGTAATCACCGATTTATAACGAAGACATATTGAATATTTATAAAGCTTTCGGTGTTTTTACTACTGCACAGTAATCTCTGAGTCGACGGGTCCGTTGCACCGATCCTTAATAAGAATTTGCAGTTAAACAACCTTAACAGTAACCTGATAAATCTTGCTCGTGTAGAATGCGTCTGAACTGACCTGGAACTGACCGATATTGCAGTTATTCGAAGTTATCTGCGAGTCATACACGCAAACATTGAAGACATAATCACCTTTCGGAGCCGGCTTGCCAGAAGCAACATTCAAGTCAGCCTTAACCATAAAAGGAAAAACCTTCTGCTCATTCTTCTTGAGCTTGCCGAGCTTGGAAACGGAAAAAGAACCAAGCCAGTTCCGCTCCATATACTCCGGATCACAATCAATCAGCTTCCCGTCAGGCAGATAAGCACCTGAAAAACTCAAAGCCAGACTGAAATCCTTCTCAACACCAATATTGCGGATGCCAACACCAAAATTTGCAGAAGTACCCCGCTTTGCCTCCTGAATCGCAATAGGAATAGCAACAAGCTGATTGCCAGACTGCAAAGCAGCCACAATCTGCTCCTGAGTCTGCTTGTCAATCTCTGCCTTCAAATCCTCAGCAGAACCAAACCACTTGAAAACAAAATACAAAGACATCGAAAAAATAAGGACTGACAAAATAATAATAACAATCATCCCAATACTCATCTCAAAAGCTTTCTTGTTCATCATTCCGGCCTGATTAAAATAATTTTACCCAAAGGCTTCTCAAACTTGCCAGTCTTCTCCTGACCATCCTGAGTAAACCTGTACCAAACAGCAAGAGTCAACAAATGCTCCTCCTCAGGCTCAACAATACTCGGAATGACAACAGAAACAGTCACAGGCTTGTCACTAAGAACCTCATCAACAGACATCTCAGAAATCTGCTGAGCACCCTCAAGCAACCTAATAGTATCAATTGCAACCTCTGAAACCGTAGGATCCTGACGGTAAACCTTGAAATCAATCTCAAGCCTGTCCTTTCCGATATCAAACGGGTTGTTAAACCTGTAATTATTATTCAACTGAACGCGACCCAAGCTGCGATCATCAAAAATTGAATTCGGCACGACTTTAACGCCTGACTTCAGCTGAGCAACACACTTATTAGACTTGCAGACAAAATCAAGATAAACACCCGCACTGCCACCGCACATTCCGCAATCCTGCGGGCAAGTGCACTTGTTCTCACTGCCATCACACTTGAAATTACCGCACATATTAGGAACAGGCTCGTGCATACAGAAATAATTCGTCTGAGAACCACAAGTATCTTTCGTGCCAGGATTCTTATCATCACAACTGGCAGGACACTGGTAAGATGCAGTCGGCTTCACGAAAACAAATTTGTCCTTATACTTATTCTGGATAACACCCTGCTTCGGTGTTTTCTTGCCAGCCTGAACAATAACGTATTCATACTGAGTCTTCAAAACAAGATTACTAATCTCGCCCTCAACCTCCACCGTAGTAAAATCAAGAATCAAACCTTCCTGCACAGAACTTCCAACACTCCAGATATACTTGTCAACAGACTGCTGAGCCAAAGTAATCGTTCTTCCATCCTTCGTAGTGCCTGTCATCTCCATACTAATAATATGATGATCCCTGTTCTGAGGAGCCATTTGTGAAATCGAAACTGCAATGTTAAACGTATCCCTCTTCATATTAAACGGCTGATTGTAAAGAGTGTCAAGCTTGAACTTGTCACCAGCAACAATCTGGTCAGCAGAAACGGAAACGGGCTTTATCAGATTGGAAGCAACATCCTCAACACACTGGTCCTGAATGCACTGCTGAGAAAGATACTGGGAATTCTGCACCTTGCCAACACAGGCAGGCTTGCAGTCAGAAGGACACTTGCACTTGTTCTCAGGCAGCTCACAAATCAAATTACCGCACTGATTCGGAATAGCAGTGTAAACACACTTTTTTTCAGTGCATGCTGCAGAAAAAGCAGTTTTTGCAGTACAATCAGAATCCTTACTGCACTCACCGCAAGCAGAAAGAAGTAGAAGAGATACAATGCAAACAAAAAATACACTGAGCCTCATTTTTAGTTCACACCGGTAAACCCGCTATATAAACATTTCTCAGCGGATTTGCTCGAATTCCCTGACAATAATCCAGCCGAACACGAGCATAATAAGCGCTCCTGCAAGAATGAACCAGAAGCCATCCTTGTAGTCAACAGCAATGCTCTGGTACAAACCCCAGCCAAGCAAGGCAGTGCCAATCCAAAGAAACTTGTCAAGCACCAATCTCATAATCTCAAATTCCTCGTGTCCAGCCAAACGACGCTTAATCTTTTCCATTTTCACACCACGTTCAAGATGAAAGTCTTGCTCGCGTACAAAGCATTTGCCTTTTCACCGAAATCAGCATTCGCGCAATCTTTGTCATCAACTGCCTTGTACACATTAATCTCCATTGAATACGAATCAGGCTTAACACTCCTGACCAGCATTGTAGCATCAAAAACATCACCCTCAAAACTCTTCAAGTCAAACTCTCCAAGAATGCTCTTAAACCAGTTGTGAGCGCTGCCTACAGGACCATCAACAAAATCATAACCACCCACTGTAACAGGACCAACAACATCAGAAACACATTCACTATTAGGAGTAAATGGTTTTATGCACTTAATCTCAACCTTAAAACAGATGCGATCACTATTACTAGACTGCGCAGTATTCCTCACACCAATCACAACGTTCTGAGGCTTACCAATAGCCACCTGCTCAGGCACTGAGAAGACCAATAGTTCACCGCCAGTCCTGACCTGCTCCTTCATCTGCTCCTTAATGTTAGATAATTCTTTGTCAAGAATACTAGTACTAGCACCAAACTGCTTCTTAATGAAGCCGATTCCCAAACCGAGAACCGTAATAGCAATAATAAGAACGACAATCGCAGTAATAGATAGCTCTAGAGCTGCCTTTTTATTAAATCTCATACTGACACCTCTTTTAATGAGAAGGTGATAACTTTATTTATTTATAAAGGTTGCTGTTGAGAAGTTGGCTTTTCAACATAAGGAAAACGCATATAAAACGTTGAACCTTTTCCCAAACCCTCACTTTCAGGGAAAACGTCACCCTTATTATGAACAACAAAACTGAAAACATTGCCCAAACCATAGCCAGAAGGCTTTCCCTTATCTTTTGTTGAAAAAATCGACTTAAACAGTTTAGGAATGTAATCCACCTCCAAACCAACACCTGTATCACGCACGCTCACCAGCACATCAGACTGATCGCGAGCCACGCTCAGGCAAACTTCTTTTCTGCCGTCCCATTCCTCAACCTTCTTCTTCTGAACAGCGCCAATCGCTTCAAAAGCATTCTCAAGAAGATTGTCCAAAGCGCGCTTGAACCCTGTCCGCTGAACAAAAATTTTGCAATCATCACTCAAGCAATACTCAAGACGCACTCCTGCTTCATCACACCTTCGCTGAAACAGAGGAATAACCTCCAACGCAAGCTCTTTAGCATTAGCATAAGAAAACTCTTCAGTAATCCTTCCGCTCGCAAAATTCTGCAAGTTACTGACAACGTCAGCAATATATTTGGCTGCGCCGGCGGTTTCCCGATACAATTCACCCTTCTTACCAGGCCAAATATGCTCAATATTCTGCAAAATGGTTGCCTTGTTGCTCAGGTCATGAGCAATTCCCTGAACAGTGCTCATGACAGCGTTAATCATCCCCTTCAAATTCTTCTGCGCCTCCAAACGCCTGCGCAAAGACTCTTTTTCCTTCTCCAGTTTTTTCCTTTCACTAATATCCTTGAGGTACACAACCAGTGCATCCCTTCCAGCATATTTTCCAGTGCCAACTCCTGCTTCGACAGGAATAACTGTGCCGTCTTTCGTAATAATGGACATTTCAGAAAAATTGAACTTGCTCTTCCTTGAAATAGGACGGCTCTCCTCAATCATAAAAATCTTCTCCCAAGGAACATACTCAAGCTCATCGCTGGTGTAACCAGTCAGACTAACGTATGCTTTGGTATCGAGAATATGGAGCCCTGTGTCAGGATCAACCACTGCAGTAGCAAGACCAACCTGGCTGGCAGCATAAACGACAATAGACAAATCCTGCACCTTTTGAGAAACAAGCCCAATCTCAAAAGCAGCAGTCTTGTATTCATCAAACTCCTTCCTAATAACAGCAATAGCTTCCTTAACAGCAGGATTTTCATTGCCTACGATAGACTCAAGAAAATCCACATGGACAAGCGCTTTCTCGTATCCCGCAAACTTATCCTGAAAAGAAGTAAGAATCCGTACAATGTTATCAAGCCTAAGGTCAGGTCTGTCGGGCATTGTAAAACTCCGTCACTATATAAGAGTAGCAAGGCAAAAGAAGTATATAATGATTGTGCTACAACAAATCACTCTTTATTTCTTTACAAAGCTGTTTCAGAAGTTCATCCTGCAGTTTCAGCTTTTTATTTGCAATCTTTTTGGAAACATCAAGATTAATCAAAGCCTTATCCTTTGCAGGATCCCAGCCATGCAGACTGAAATCAACCGCTCCAAAAATGGACTGATGAGAAAATTTGCCAGTATACAGAAAAGGCCTTATGAAGCCTGAAAAACCCCAGTCAGCAATAAGGTCAGCATCCTGAATGATTTGCAAGTCAAGAGGCTTATCCTTCATCTTACCACCCCTTCTGGCGTGATTCGCAATCAAAAAAGAAACACGCTTAATGAAAACAGGAGAATGACCGAGCTTTTTCATAATTTTTTCAGCAATAGGAACGCCAAGCGCAGGATGCTTACACCATTCCTCGTCAGCAGTCCCCAACGTAGTGCAACCTTTGAACAGCTTATCAGAATCAAGCTTTGACTTGCCGACATCATGAAGAACAGCTGCTGCGAGAATTTCCTCTTTACTGCACTCAGGAAAATGTTTCACAATCTCTTTAGCGGTCTCGTAAACTCTTGTCGTAAAAAAAGTCTCATCATAAGGGCCATGCTTGAAATGCTCGGTCTTCAAAAAAAGTTTTTTCACAACAGAATACATCTTCTTGTAGTCCGGATGCTTGTCTGCTTTATTCATCTGATTGTAGTGCCGACATCAGTACGCTTCTGCAGGAATTCATAAACTTCAGGAGGAGGAGTAGGAGAAGTAATCCCGGCAACAGCAATTCCAGTAATGGAATGAACCTGGCAGTCGCACAAAATTAATCGTTGCCAAACGGTCAACACCTGTAGTGGCAAAACCAGTAGTGGCATCCAAAGACCTCATAAAAATATTTTCGTACAGACCTGCAGCAACATCACCGCAGCCACCCGAAGGAAAATCAACATAACTTACAACGAAAAAGTCCTTAACAACATCATTCAAAGTAACAGGATATGCTTCAGGCTCCTCAACAACCTGACCGGTCAAAGAATGACCGCTAAGAGCAGGAATATCAATATTCAAAAGCGCGAAAAATACGATAATGCCAATACTTGCAAATATCAATAACTGGTGCTTCATCCTCTTTTCAAACTCTTAAAGGAAGTAATTGTTTATAAACCCTGCGAATTAACGAAGTTTTAATGCAACAACTATTCGACAAATGCACAGCAGGAAAGCACAGAAGCAAGTTCACAATAACAGGACACACTGTAGTAAAATACGTGATAAACCCGTTCATAGTATGGTGCGACGCATTCGCCCCTCCAGAAGAAAGAGAGCCGGAAAACAAATACATGCACCTGCTGTTCGAACGAGGAATAGACCACGAAAAAAAAGTCAGGGAAACCATGTTCGCGGATGCAGTGCAGGTGCCATTGATTTCATTTGAAAACGCATTCGGGCAAATACTCGATGAATGTAAAAAAGGCACCAAAACAATGACAGGAGCGCCCATATTCTACCTGCCAGAAGAAATTTACGGAATAACAGACGTACTGCAAAAAAGCAAGGCGCACGACAGCGTTTTCGGAAAGCACCACTACATCGTCAAAGAAATCAAAAGCGCTAAAAACATCAAACACGAATACATAATGCAGACAGCATTCTATAATTACGTGCTCGGAAAAATACAAGGATACACTCCACCAAAATTCTATTTGATTAACCGAGAGCAAAAAGAGTTCGAGTACGAATACGAAAAGTACGAAGAAGAGCTGATGCAGATACTTGCAGACATAAAAGAAATATTCAACGGAAAAAAAGTCACACCAACAGCAAAATCCTGCAAATGGCCCTGGGAAGCATACTGCAACAGGACAGCAATAGAGCAGGAAGACATCTCAATCGTGCCAAACATAGGACACGCGCTCAAAAAGAAACTGAATGAAATAGGAATAACAACAGTACAGCAATTAGCAAGCCAGCCAATAGAGCTCGACATCACGCCAGCAACACTGGAAAAAATCAAGCTTTACGCACGAGCATGGGCTGACAAAAAGCCAACAGTGATTTCAAAACCAAAACTGCCAAAATCAGAAACAGAAATATTCCTTGACTTCGAAGGCACAGACGAAATGGAAACAGAAGAAGGAATTGTAAAAGTTGATTATTTGGTAGGACTGCTGATAAACTACAAAACAGGAGCACACTACAAGACATTCATAGCAGAAAACCTTGCAGACGAAGGAAGAATGATACAAGAATTCTTAGCATTCATGAAAAAATATCCAGATGTTCCGATATATCATTACGGGCCATACGAAAGAACACACATGACAGCACTAGGAGAAAAATACAAAGTTGACATGCGCAACATACTGAAAAACATGATAGACGTTTTGTACGTGCTGAAAAAATCAGTCATACTGCCAACGCTCACAATGTCATTGAAAGAAGTCTCAAAGTTCCTGGGCTTCAAATACAGAGGAATGGCAGACGCGCAGGAAAGCATTGTATTGTATTTGCAGTTTTTAGAGACAAAGCAAAAAGAACTAATGCAAAGAATACTTGACTACAACGAAGACGACGTCAGGGCAACAAAGATCGTAAAAGAATTTTTGGAAAAAGTTTAATCATAATGATTTTTTTTGCTTGTTCTGCGCACTTTAACAGCACGGCACAAAATACCGGGCTGCCTAAGATCAGGACCATCAGAATGCAGTTTGGGACCAGCATATTTAACCCAGTTTTCGTAAGAGACAGGATGATGAAAATAACCAATCACTTCCACAGACCGCCCAAGCTCATCAATACTCTGCTTATACCTGGGAAACCCATACCGCTCCCCTTTTTCACACTCGTCATAAATTTTAAACAACCGGTCATCAGGCCAAAAATAATGGTCTGCGCCTCTGCAACGAAGCAGTCTCAAAGTTTCAGGCCTTTCATTATCAACACGATAAAGTTTGCCGTTAAACTGCTCAAAAACAGGATCAACACCAGTCATAACCGACAAAAGAAAAACCCTGCCGCACAAAAACATATCAACAGGGTCACTTTTCCTAAAATCACCATTTATTTCCAGACTTCTCTCAGCCAGCTCCCTGCTGACAAAACCCTCAAATTTTTCCACGTGTTTTGAAATATTCGAACAACCATCACCAGGAAGAGCAAACCTGCCAGCAGTATGCTCAACAATACGCAAAACACCATCCTTCATTTTGACCTTCCTTCCAGCAACGAGCCAAAATATGAAAAACCATTATAATCAAACTTGTTTTTATTCAAACGCCGGTCATTTGGAAAAACACCCGCTGATCTTCCAATGTGCAAATCGTATCTGACAGCAAACCCCCAAAGACTGCGAATCCTATCCTCCATGCCAACCTCATCAATAACGGCAATGGTTCCAGGACAGTCATATTTCCTTGCCCTGCACCTGTTAAAATTAACCTTTCCCAACCGCTTATCAGGCCATATTCCAATATCGCTGAATGAAAAAACCCGCAAATTTTTCAAGTCTTCATCAGAATCAAGCGTTTTGGACTTACCATCAAAGGTCCTGACCTCGGTTTTTCTCAACAGAATTGAGAAATAAAACAATTTGTCCGTAATCAGATTGCGCGCAACAAAATCCTTTTGACTGCGTATTTTAGCAGAGAGATTATGAAATTGATTCCTGACAAAAGACTCATAAAGCTCGCAATTGCGCTCATTCAAACTTATTTTGTACAAAGAATAACACCTATCAATTACAGGACACACTATATCACTGTCATCTTTCCGGGTTTCCAATAATACACTATCAGCCATTTCAATCACTACTTAATAGTCAGAACTAAATAAAGGCTTTATAAAGCTAACGCTTTCGCACACAGTGCATAATTTTATAGGCGATAAAGCAAGCAATCTGACAACATTTAAAAACGAAAGAAAAAACGACAAGCCAGAGGTGGGAAAATGGGAAAAAGCATCATAACATACACAATAATAGGAATAATAGTAATAATGCTGTCAATAGGAGGATTCGCCTATTATACCGCAACAGGAAGCCCAACAACAAAAGCATTCCTGAACATATTCAAAGGAGATGTGCAGGCAGACAAAGGAAACGGATATGCAGCTGCAACAGACGGACAGGAACTTGCACTAAACGACCGCGTAAAAACAATGCAGGAATCAGAAGCAGCAGTAGTACTGCAGGAAAGCGTCATAATAAACCTTGAACCAGAAACAGAAGTCTACATCAAAGACCTTTCTGAAAAAAACATAAGAGTAGCACAAAACAGCGGAACAACCTGGAACAAATTCACAGGACTCACAGGAGTACAGGAACTAAGCATAGAAACACCAACAACAGTCGCAACAGTCAGAGGAACCTTCTTCGGAGTAAAAATGGACGAAATACTCGCAGGGGAAAGCGGTGTAGAGGTAACATACCAAGGGGAGAAATATAACCTGAAAGAAGGACAAAAAACAGTCATAAAAGAAGGAAAACTCACCATAGAAGAAATGACTGCAGAAGATTGGGCAGAAGTCAAAGCACAAATGCAGAAAACAATAGAATCACTGAAAATACTAAGAATGAAAGAAGTGGAAAAACACCCAATACTCGCACAACAGATGAAGAGCAAATACCAGATAACAGATGAAATAATAAAAGAACAGCTTGAAAAAGCAGACAGAGGAGAATACGACCTCAATGAAGTGATACAAAAATCACCGGTAAAAATTGCTTCAGTCTACAAAATAAAGGAATTCACAGAAAAAATAATAGAAATAAACAAGAAAATAAAAGAAATTCAATGAACACAATAAAAACAAAAAACTGCGTGCTGATAGCGATAGCATGCACTCTTTTTCTTTCAATTTTGTTTTACGCAGGAGTCCTGTCAAACATACAATTGAAACTAAGCGACAACCTTTACGGCGGAAAAACAACATTAGATGCAATAGCCATAGTAGCCATAGACGACAACAGCCTGCAGGAAATAGGAAGATGGCCGTGGAACAGAACAGTATTTGCAGAAACAATACGAAAATTAAACCAAAGCAAAACAACAGCGATAGACGTAGCGTTCTTCGAACCAACGGAACAAGATTACGTCTTAGGAAAAACACTCTCTGAAAAAATCATAATACCAGTCGAATACACAAGCTTTGCAAACGAAAACGGAAGAATAACCGGAAAAAAAATGCTGAAGCCAGCACCAGGACTAGAGAAAGCACAAACAGGATACGTCAACATAGTAACAGACAAAGACGGAGTAACAAGAGCAGTAAACATGGACATAAGCGACGAATACGAAAACTTCGCCTATACCGCATACAAAAACTTCTGGAAAAAAGAACTCTCAGAAAAACAAACAAGATTTTTAGTGAATTTCGCAGGACCGCCAGGAAGCTACAAATATTACTCTCTTACGGATGTTTACAACGACAGAATACCGCCAGAAGAGTTCAAAGACAAACTGGTTTTAGTGGGAGCAACATCACCAGACCTGCACGACGACTATTTTGTGCCCACATCAAAAGGAAAAGCAATGCCAGGAGTGGAAATACACGCGAACACAATCCAGACAATCATAAACAAAGATTTCCTCTCAGAACAGCCAAAATGGACAGTAATACTGGCAATATTAATATCAGCAATAATAATATCATTGCTCATCAAATCAGGAATAAGAATAACAACAATAGCAGTGCCAGTATTGATTACAGCATATGTATTTTTTTCAATCTATGTATTCAACTACGAAATAATAATGAACCTGGTGTACGTGCCTCTTTCAATCCTTTTCACATACACATTCGAAGTAATATACTCATACTACGCAGAGAAAAAAGAAAAAGAAAAAACACTCGGAGCATTCTCCAAATACGTCTCGCCAGAAGTCATCGACGAACTGATGAAAGACCCAAGAAAACTAAAACTCGGCGGGGAAAAAGAAGACATAACAATATTCTTCTCAGACATCAGAGGATTCACAACAATATCAGAACAACTAACACCAGAAAAACTCGTACATTTACTAAATGAATACCTGACGGCAATGACAGACATAGCAATGAAACACGAAGGCGTGGTAGACAAATACATAGGAGACGCAATAATGGCATTCTGGGGAGCACCAATCAAAAAAACAAACCACGCAGAACTCGCATGCCTGACAGCCCTAGAAATGATAAAAAAACTCAAAGAACTGAATGTCAAATGGACACAGGAAAAATTCCCGGAAATAAAAATAGGAATAGGACTGAACACAGGACCGGCAGTAATAGGAAACATGGGCTCGTATGAAAGGTTCAATTACACGGCAATGGGAGATACTATTAATCTCGGCTCAAGGCTTGAAGGGCTCACCAAAGCATACGGCGTCTGCATCATAATAAGCGAGTTCACGCACAAAGAAATTAACGATAAATTTGCAACAAGAAAACTTGATTTAGTTGCAGTAAAAGGAAAGAAAAAACCAATCCATATTTATGAACTGATTTGCAAAACAGAAGAATTAACAGAAAAACAGAAAGAAAAAATACAAATCTACGAAAAAGGGCTCAATCTTTATTTATCACAAAAATGGGATGGAGCAATAAAAGAGTTTGAAAAACTAGATGACTTTTCTTCAAAAGAATTCATACAAAGATGCGAAACATTCAAGAAAGAACTGCCTGCCAACTGGGACGGCGCCTGGGTAATGAAAACAAAGTAAATATTTATAAATAAACAAGACAAACAAAGCCCAGAGGTGATATTATGGATGCAAAAATTCTAGGAGCAATACAATTAATAGGTGGTTTAATCGGGCTTTACGCCTGGTACACACTCAAACCATGGGCACTACCAGTGTTTTCCATCATATTCATACTGATGGCAATACACCACTTCATGGAAAAATAAATTTTTTTATTTTTCTTCTTGCTTTTAGGCAAAGGATTCCAGTATACGCCTTTTCTCCGAAAAGAATCGGATAAAAAGTTTCATTTTTTATAACGGTTTTTTCAAAATTTTTCAATACAGGAGATGAATCCTTTTTCATCACGTCATAAACAACAAAATGCTCCTGTTTTTCCAGAATAGCCGCTCCATCAAGCAAGCCCAGATTACACAAACAAACGCCGATTGTATCAACTACTTTCTGGAAACCAGTCCGCTCATCAAACTCAATAGAAACACCATTAACAAAGTCTATCAAAGCGCTGTTTTTACCAAAATCACCCATCCACACCACCTTTTCAAGGGGAACTTTACCAACTAATTCAGGATGCCGTGTAACAACAACAAAATTTTCAGTAACAGCAGAGGTTGAATGAATATCCAACACCACATCACAATCCTTCAGCTCCTGAAGCATTTTTGCAGCAATCTTTTCCTCATTGTTCCCATCAGATTTTCCAGGGAAGCACCTGTTAAGATCAGCATCAACATACCTTTTTCCCAGCGCAATCGCTTCTTCGTTGGCAAGAATCAAGATAAGAGAACCTTTTGCCAAAGAAACTTTATCCAGCCAATCTATCACCTTTTTTCCAATAATCTCATCACCGTGCAGACAACCAACTACGCCAACAACAGGCTTTCCGCAACCCTTACGAATGACGCGCATTTTTAACCCTCCCGACCAAAAGCACAGAATCGCCTGAACTGTAATCCAGCTCCAAAACTTCATCAAAAAACTCCTTTGCACGATGCTCAGGCACAGCATCATACAAACAGCAACCGTACGTAGATTTTTTGACAAAGGTCTCACGACAAAAGTCCTTCATACCAAGATGCTCAGCCGCTATAACTGACGCGATATCTTTCACATCTTCAGGAATTCGCCCTGCTTTGGGATACAAATCAACCAGCTTTGATGCAGCAGCATAAACAACCGGGTTTTGAGTCCTCATTGCGAAGAAATCATAATCTCCCATCAAAGCCAAAGAGTTCACAACACGAAACAAACCGCACCCGTGAAACTCCCTTTTGATAACGATGCCGCTCAAATAAAGAATATCCTTTCCAAGAAACCTTAATTTGTCGTAAGAGGAAAAACCAATCAGTTTTCCTCCAACATCAATAAGATAAAGCTGGTCTACGGGAAGGACATGATTCTCAACATCCTGCTTCGACATATCCGTGCCAAAACCATCTCTCGCAATATCAGTGAGCTTTTCAACCAAAGTCTCCCTTTCAAATCCTGAAAAAAACTTATTTGGCTCTTGCACAAGGCTGACGCCAAAGACACACCTTTCGTATTTTTTCCATTGTTGTTTCCATTTTCATTACCTCCGCTTATATTTTTCAAAAGAAATAATAAAATAAACACTAACAAAATCAGAAGAACTAACGCCAACTAAAACTATATTCAGGCATAAAACAGGAAAAGAAGAACGAATTAATAAAAGTATCGATTAACAGGAGCATGTCCGCGCAGGTGTCTACAAAGTGATGAGGTAGACACCTTTGCCAAAGAACCCGCAGAAAGCTTTTTAAACCAGCTATTTACATCTCAGTAAACATGGCACGATTACGCAAATGGTTATGCTATAGAGACTACAAAAGACCGTATACAAGATACTCCAAATACAAGAAATACTGCTTTGTACGAGCAAGACCGGCAAACAGGATATCACGATACACAACAGGAACACAAGGAACATTCCCAGTAACAATACACCTTCTCGCAAAATCAGCACTGCAAATAAGAGATGCAGCACTGGAAAGCGCAAGAATAACATCAAACAGGGTAATGGAAAACGCCCTCGGCAAATCAGGATTCTTCATGCAAATGCGAGTATACCCGCACCACATAGTAAGAGAAAACCCGCTCGCATCAGGAGCAGGAGCAGACAGACTGTCAAC